>JANOOI010000510.1:0-2778 GCA_031421235.1 Bdellovibrio sp. | reverse complement strand
CCGTAAAGTCATCGGTTTCGATTTTTTGAAATAAAGCAATTCCAGAGCATTCAATTTTATAGCTACCTGCTGAATCAAAAGGTTGATCTTTGTCTAAATAGCGATTTATTTCGGATTCAGTTAAGCTTTTTAAAGTCATTTCAGAAATATGGTCAATTGATAAAATATGATCTTTTGAAAAAACTGTAACACAAGTGACAAGTTGATGAGTTTTCCCGCTTAAAAATTGCAGTTGTTTTTTTGCATTTTCAAAGTTGTTAGGCTTTCCAATGATTTGGCCATTGAAGTTAACTAATTGGTCACCAGAAACAACCACAGCTTCGGGATTGTTTTTAAAAACAGACAATCCTTTTTCATGCGACAACTGATGTGCGATTTGAACTGGGGTTTCCCCTTCGATTAAAAGTTTTTTCTTTAAAGAATCTTCATCGCAATTTGGCTTTTGACAAACGACATGAGACACAATTTTTTCAATTAATGATCTTCTGTAAATTGAAGAGCTTGCAAGAATAATTTTTTTAAGCTGTTGATTCGGCATTGTCATCGGCTGTTATTTTTTCTTATTAAAAAAATTAATTGAATTTAACAGATTGTATTTTGCACGGTAAATCGTTAGCTCTTTTTCATTTTCCACAGATCCAAAAACGATATTCATCTTTTTGCTTTTTAGTCGCGCCATTTTTTCTAATTCTAGTTCTGAACTGGCTTTATAATAGAGTACAAATTTTTTATTTTCTGGTAAAAAGATATAAACATTAAAATCAAGCGAAGTTTGATTAAGCAAAGATTCTGTCGGAATTTTAAGATAATTATATTTTTCATGAACCGTTCCTAAAACATGTAACGGGCTGTAAGCAAAAAATGATATAGACGTTTTTTTTCCTTCGTGATCGATCTCTTTACTGTAATCACTTTTAAGTTCACTAAACTTTACAAAATTAAATTCTGGGGTTTCGCATTCTAAAAAAAGATACTCAGCGGTTTTTTCAAAAGAATCGATTTCAGGCATTTCTTTTTCTTCTTCCTGTGCAATCATCCTTTTAACCCAATTACTTAAAATTGCTTCAGCAGCGGCTTTTTCTAAATGACCTTCCGATGATACAACCAAATAGCCAGTCCACTTTTTTTCATCAACAATTAAGACGTGTAATTTTTTAGTCTTTTGAACAGGTTGAAAACTTGCAGAATCAGTTGCATAAGTATCTAGTACGTCAATAAAATCAGGCTTTACAGTGTGTTCAAAAATAACATCTAAATTTGTTTTTTGATTTTCATTCAAATTGACTTCTATATCTGAAATTTCTGGAAACGAAAGATCTTCATTGGCCCCACTGATTGTGGGCATGTCTAAATCATTTGTTTTTTTAGCGGCACCAGGTGTTTGAACAAATTGCTTCAGTTTATTTCGGGCTTTTAAGGCCTGTTCGAAAAGGCTATCTGTCGCACTTTTAACTTGTTGTGTGGGTTTAAAATCTGAAATTTCTGGCATCGCACCGTCTTTAAAAAAAGCTTTCACTTGGATCATTTGTGATTCGCGAGCTTTTGCTTGTTGAAATTCTATTTTTGTTTGATTAAAAGTTTGCTCGATTTCACTATTTTTTTTCTCACTTTTTGCAAGTACTCTTTGAACGGCTGGCCCCGATAGTGGCGGATACAGTTTGTGTTCAAAACCGCTGGATTCAAGTTGCACAATTTGATCTCTTTGCGTTGACATGATGTAGGGGATGATAGGTGCAACGGATGTTTGATAAATCAGTTTATGAATAGACCTGATTTGCTCCATCGGATGATCCCAAGCTAAAAATATATAATGTGGTGATTCAGTGATTATTTTTTGCATGCCTTCTTTAAGGCTTGATTCGACAATGACCTTAAAGTTTCTTTTTTTTAAATAGCTTTCGACAGCAGATATATTATGCGTGGGACTTTTTATAAAAAAAAGTGTCATTTTGGTTTCGGCAGCTGAATCTTCTGACATGGTTTAATTATATTCAATTTGAGCTCGAAAGTGATTAACAAAATATTGTTTTTTTACGAACCCAGACGATAGTCCTTACATTCGGATTCGTCCTATGATATTCACATTCTATGTCAAATGAAAAATCACAAATCAGTTCTGACATTCAAAGCGAAACAGACGCTCAGTTGATGGCCCTAGATTGGGTAGGAATGAGTGATATTCAGTCTCAAATTTCTGTGGACTTGAATGTATTTGTACCGGTTTTAATCGGTGCGTTCGTGAATTTAAAAAAAGGTTATCGTGGTATTCATATGTCGCGGTTATATTCTTTAATGACCGAAAAGATTTTAAACCAAGATCTGACTGTTTTTAAATTAAAAAGTTTTTTAACTTATATGATTAAATCCCAGGATCAGCTTTCCGATCAAAGTTATATCAGTTTGAATTTTAATTACCCCCGTAAAACAAAATCTTTAAAAAGTGAATCAGTGGGTTTTAGGAACTACCCCGTACAAATCACAGCCCAAAAAAAAGGGGATCAAACAATGGTTTGGTGTGATTTCGAAATCATTTATTCCAGTACATGCCCGCAATCAGCAGCCTTATCACTAGAAGTCATAAAAAATCAAAAAAGCCAAATTGAACAGTTAGAGCGTTTACCAGCCACACCACATGCTCAGCGAAGTCTTATGAAAATAAGTTGTTTATTTATGACTTCTGAAGTTGATACTTCAATAACAAACCTATTAAACAAATTCATAGAAACTACTGAAAACACACTAAAAACAACAGTTCAAACAGCAGTTAAAAAAGCTGAT
>JANOOI010000509.1:0-6831 GCA_031421235.1 Bdellovibrio sp. | reverse complement strand
ATGGGCTGATCAGCTGGATCAAAACGGCGAACAACAGGTTCTTTGGCGTCTGCAGGCAATTTATTTCTTACATTTTGAATTCTATTTCTAACTTGTTGTTCAGATTCTTTTATGTCAGTGCCTAGTTTAAATTTAATAACTAACGTTCCAACTGAATCATAGTTATAAGAAGATACACTTTCAAGACCTGGCAAAGAGGAAACTTCATCTTCAAGAATTTTTGAAATTTGTCTTTCAACGTCAACAGGCGAAGCACCTGGGTACAGAACCTCAACAAATACGATTGGAAACGTGACGTTTGGAAATTGATCCACAGGCATCTTTTTATAAGAAATAAGTCCCAAAATAATCATCAGTGCAACAAGGCATGTGATAAAAACAGGTCGTTTGATTGATAATTCTGCTAAATTCATAATTTTATCCTGTCCTAATTGTTAATAAATAACAGACTTGCAACTTCTAGTTTTCGCAATTGGGTTTTTGTTTTTAATAAATTGATTTCGGCTTCAGCAGCATCAGATTCGGCTATGACGACTTGAGCTGTCACAGTGCGACCTCGTGATAATTTATTTTGTTCTGTTAAAGCACGTTCTCTTTGAAATTGCGCGACTGATTCTAGAGCAGTCACTGATTTTTTTAATAATTCATATTTACGAACGTGTTCTAGCCATGCTTTTTCACCGTCTAATTGTTTTTTATTAGCTTTTAAACGAGCAGCAACAGCTTCTTTTTGGACTGATGATCGTAAAGATGATTTCGCATCATTTTCAAAAACCCATGAAAAATTAACGCCAAATGAGTTTTTTGGAAAATCATCGTTTGTCATGTCTGATATGGCGTGTTGATGATCACGATTATAAGAAGTCGTACTGTACGTTCCAAAAACATTTAACTCAGGTCGTAATTGATCTGTGACTTCGTCAGCTGCGTACGACTTTAATTCAGCCTGCACAAGTTCAAGCTTTGCATCGATTTTTATAACATTTTCACTTTGCATTAAATTTGCAATGTATGGTCTTGAATCAGTCATGTTAACTTTTAATTCTGGAACTGCTTCGGTGGCACTTAGCCCGATGTTATCTTTGAATTTAATTTCTTGGTTCTTAAATTCTTCTTCGGCTGATAAAAGCTGAACTTGTCTTAAAGCGACTAAAGCTTTTGCGTTCATTAAATCAGAACGATCACTAATGCCGTTGCTCACGCGTTTACCTGTCCATTGATCAATTTTTAATGCGCGCTCTAAATTAGATTTTTTTAACTTTAGATCTTCAGAGGCCAAATAATAGTCCCAATATGTGCTTTCAATTTCAATTTGTGTTCCACGTGCTTCTAATTCGAAAATCAATTGTTCTAATTCAGCTTGCGATTTTTTTCTTTTAATCATTGTTCGTGTGCCATGACCGAAAAAATCTTTCCACAACGACTGTTGAACTGTAAGATTCACAGCACCTGTGCTGTACATATCAAACCCTTGAAATAGTACACCTTCATTTACGAACTGTCCAGTCTGCGCATCTAGCTTAAAATAAGTTCCAGTAATCGTTTTTTTCATCACACCTAAAGTGTAAATTTCGGCTTCACGTCGTGTGCCAATTTGACTGGGTCTGGACTGATCTGTGGAATTTAAATAACCTGCTGTAAATACAGGAGCCAAATCAATTTCAGCTGATTTAACTTTGTCAGCTAAACCTTCTTGGCCAATTTCGTAAGATTTAATTAAAGGATTTTTTTCCTTTGTCAGCTGCATGTAATCGTTAATTGTTAATCCAGCTTGGGATTTTATTTTTTGAGGTTTTTCTTTAGTTGTAACTTGCGCATTGAGACTTTGTGCTAAACCCAAAACGATAACTAGTAATTTCGCAAAGTGGTACGTATTCTCCAGAATTTTTATCATATAAGAGCCCCTGTTAAATATAAATCGACGATTTGTTTTTTTAATTTATTTTTATCTTTCAACAAATCTTCGCAATCTTTATGAAGACTTGTTTTACAATCCATCACTTCATAAAAACCGAAAATTCCTTCAGATAACAAAATGAAAAATAAAGCAGGATTTAAATCAGCTTTAACGACCTTGTTAGCTTGCGCTAATTTGAATAAATGGAAAAAGTTTTTGATGAGTGGGTAAAATATTTCCTCATGAATTTCACGTGACAGGGGCATGCCTTCAATTTTTTCGCGCGCCATAATCACTGATATTTCTGGATGCGATAATCGCATATCAATCATGTGATCAACAATTCGTTGAACTTCTAATGTGAAAACTTCATGGGTTACACTTTTTGCCTCGTCGTGCATTGGCAAATGACTAAATTGACTTTGAATTTTTAAAGCAAATTCTTTAATAACTTCTTTATAGAGGCCTTCTTTGCCACCAAAGTGATAAGAAATTAAAGATATATTAGATTTAGATTCTTTAGAGATTTCACGTGTCGATGTGCGATCGACACCCAGTCTGGAGAATAATTTTGCGGCCGCTTCTAAAATACATAATTTTGAATGCGACTTAACATCTGACTTAACATCTGCTTTAGAATCATTTTTTAGTGAAGACAAAACTAACCTCCGTTATTCTTGTTTTTTCAAAAAAAGAATAACGGAGATCAATTAAGAAATCATTAAAAATTTAATCAATCGTTTGATTTTAATTAAGTGCTTGAAACTATGTGGTTTTCTTGCACTCTTCGCATTCTTTTTGGCCTTCTTTAACATCTGACTTGGCCTTTTCTCCTGTATCACAGCCACCCTTGCAGTCTTTTTTTTCACTGCTTCCGCAGTTTGAATGGTCGTGATGTTTCTGGCTATTCGTGTGACCGCAAGACGCTAATAACAAGACTAAAACTGATGCGACAAAAATATTTTTCATAAAAACTCCGTTCTTTCTATTTTAAATGTTTTTTAAAAAATTCAATCATATGGCCAATTTCTAATATTTGATTTTCTTTCTTGGCTGACCCGTGGCCTTCATCTGCAAAAATAATTAATTCAGATTTAATATTTTTTCTCTTTAAAGTTTCATGAATTTGCAAAGCCTCACCGACTGGAACCCTCGGGTCGTTTGCTCCTTGAATAATCATTAAGGGGTCTTTAACTTTATTCACATATGTGACTGGTGATAATCTCATTAAAGACTCTTTATCTTTTACTGGATCACCGTATTCTGTAATTCTCAGTGTTCTACGATAAGGTGCTGTGTTGTTTAAAAAAGAAACTAAGTCACTCATGCCAACAAGAGCCACGCCCGCGTGGTAGCTTCCAGCAAAATAACTCATGGCCATTAATGTTGAATATCCACCGTAACTCCAACCCATCACACCGATTTTAGGCGAAGCTGCACCCATGTCTTTAAACCAATTTTTTTTAATCCAGATTGAAGCATCTTCAATATCTGTAATCATTTTTTCACGAAGCGGCCCGTTATCACTTTCTAACCATTCCTTACCGTAACCATCGCTGCCGCGCACATTAGGTTCTACAAAGATAAATCCTTCATCCACAAAAGACTGAAACATCGGGCTGAATCCCGGTTGCGATTGGCCTTCCGGTCCGCCATGAAAATGAACAACAACAGGACATTTTTTTGTCTCCTCGCAGCCGTTTGGAAACCGAACGAACATTGGTATTTTCACGCCATCGCGTGATTCATAGAACATCAGTTTAGATACAGCAAAAGTTTTTAAATTAACTTCAGGTGCCGATGGCAAAACCCATTGGGTCATTTTTTGTGTGGCCCAGTTAAATGAATACCCTGTTCGTGGCGACTGCGAATTAACAACACTTAACATAGTTACTTGAGCATCCCGAGTTGTTGATCCTGCAAATACGTGAACAGCATTTTTAAATTTTGGTAGTTTAATGGGTTGATACGTTTTTGCATCTATAGCCTGTAATTCTGTATAACCATCACGATTTATATTATAAATAATTCGTTTTCTTTTTTCATCGATCGAAAACCCACTGACATCATAATTCAGAATACCCCTAACTAAAGGGATTAAATTATCAGATTTTTTTGGATCAGCTTCCGGTTTAAATCGATATAACTTTTTAAAATTCTCTTTTGGCGTTAAAACAATGTATTCACCGGGGTGATATGAATACATGACTTCATATTCATCCTTTATTTTTTGTCCTATAACTGGATCCATTTTTTTTGTGGCTGGATCAAAATCAAAATATTCCCGTGTACGTGACCCTGTGACTTGGACAAGCAATAATTTTTGACTGTTTTTTTGAGTGTCTGCTATATACCAAACACCCTGCCCTTCGTAAATCAGCTGTTTTTCTAAATTTTCTAAATTAAGTTTATAGATATTATAAGATTCAGGTTTTTGATCATTTGAACTAAAATAAACATATTTTGAATCACTTGAGATAAAGCTGTAAGTCACTTGAGCTTTATCTTTTTTATAAAGCTCAGTGATTGCACCGGTCGCTAAATCTAGTTTAAATAATCCTGGGTTTTCTTGTCCGTTTGTATCTTTCGAAATAATTAAAAACTTTCCGTTAGGCGAAATGTCTTGCAGGGTCACAGCATCAGTTCCTGATGTCAGTTGTACCGGAAATTTCTCTGGACCGTCAATTTTCCAAATGTGCGAAATACCAGTGACTCTCCATGAGAAAAACAATGTTTTTTTATCTGGTGACAACATCCCCATACCCGGCGAAGAAACATCTAACATTTTTTTAAGTTTGTTCGACATGACTGTGTCTAATGCCGGTGGCGCGTATTTTTTAAGAGTCTCTGCAGAAACTGAATCAGCACCGTGACCCTTGTATTGCGCCATTGAAAATGGGCTTAGTATTAAGCAAAAAGCGCAAATAATAAAAGTGATTGAACAATGATTTTTCATACTAACCTCTTTATTTAGCTTCTATCTTATTCACAACTTAAAAAAAAACACTTAAAAATTAACTTTTTAATTAACCGCATCGGACCGGGCTTGCGTCTGATTCAAGTTAACCCAGTGGAGGGGTTTAAAATGAATACAAGGAAAAGTATTATCTTTAATTTCTGTTTTAAGATTTTAGCCTTTTTTTTTCTGCTGACAACAACGGGTTGTTCAAAAGAAAATCTGAGTGATAATAACAACATAACGCAAAAATATAAAGTCGACACACAGGTCTCGTCAAGCGTAGTATATGGTGTTGATGGACGTTTTGATTTATACGAAATAGCTGATGTGAACTTAAAAAGTTTAGCTGATTCAACAGTCGCGTTGATTAAAAAAAGTGATCTTACGACGCAGTCTGGAATGACGACAATTCGCAGTAAAAACTACGGAAGCCAAATGGGACTTTGTTCGGCAGAAAAATTTTTTGAACAAGACGTAGCTGCTTTTTGTTCGGGATTCTTAGTCGCACCAGATATTATCATCACTGCCGGTCACTGTATCAAAACAGAATCTGATTGCGTGGGAACCCAATTCGTTTTTGGTTATAATGTCAAAACAGCTAACTTATATCCCGAACAAGTCGCTGAATCTGAAGTTTACAATTGTCGTGAAATTATTAAAACAACTGTTGAATCTAACGGAACTGATTTTGCTGTGATTAAGCTTGATCGCGCGGTCAGCAATCACAGATCCCTTTCTATCAGACAAACCGGATCTGTACAGGTTGGTGAACCATTGGTCGTCGTTGGCCACCCCTCTGGTCTTCGAACAAAAATAACAACTGGCGGAAAAGTCAGAACATCCGCCGAAGACGCTTCATTTTTTGTAGCCAACGTGGATACTTATGGTGGCAACTCAGGCTCAGTAGTTTTTAATGCTGAAACTGGTTTAGTCGAAGGAATTTTAGTTCGCGGCGAACAGGATTTTACACCAAAAAATGGGTGCTATATTTCTAAAGTTTGCGCTGAGGACACTTGCCGCGGTGAAGATATCACCAGAATTTCTGCTGTAAAAAGCTTTATTCCAATCAGTGACGAACCACCAGTAATTCCTGAAGTCCCAGCATCAAAACCTGAAATTTTCACATCAAACGAAGTTTTAAATATTCCAGATCGTTCAACCATTGGAATAAAAAGTGTTTTGAATGTAACAAGTTTATCTAATGGACGAAAAGTCAGTTTATCACTTAATATCACACACACTTACATTGGTGATCTTGTGGTAAAGCTTGCAACACCAGACGGAAAAGTCATTACATTGCATTTTAAATCTGGTGGGTCAGCTGACAACATTGTTAAATCCTATGACTTAACCACAGTACTTAAAACTGCGCAAAGCCAAGGTTTATACAAATTATCTATTCAGGATTTGGTGGCTCGTGACATTGGCAGTCTTAAATCATGGTCTTTGCGGTTTGAATAGATCCTGCAACCAACCACCTGCAAAAGTCAGGGATCTATCGCCAAGTTTTACATCGAAATTGGATTTATAATTCGGATTATAACCGATGGCTTGATGATTAATTTGCAATTCATCAAGCAGTCTTTCTAAATTTTTCTTTTCCTGGTCAAACGAAAATGATTCACCAGTATTAATTGAACGCTCTATGTCTTCGCAGTACTTTTGTAATCGTTGATCTTGATAAATTTCTTTTTTTGATGCGACAGCTGCATTTAACATCATCTGCAAATAAGTCTTATCACCCAAGTTATTAAATTCAGGACGATAATTCATCATTTGATTGTAAGCCAAAACAGCCTGACCATAAAACTGTGCTTTACTCAATAAATCATCTTCTAATTGACCATTTTTTTCAGCTTCAGTGACGGCGTTAACTAATCCTGTCATCGCTGGCAACCTGAAGACACTCCTTAACAAAGTTTTTAAGGGTTCGTATTTAGGATCTGCTAATTTTGGATCCTTTGCGATCAGCGCA
>JANOOI010000508.1:0-2294 GCA_031421235.1 Bdellovibrio sp. | reverse complement strand
GTTTCCAAAAAACCCGATTTTGTCTTGTTGCTGGATTACCCTGATTTTAATTTAAGACTTGCAGCAAAGCTTAAGAAAAAATTGGGTCAGTCTGGGATCAAAGTTTTTTATTACATATCACCCCAGATCTGGGCTTGGCGACAAGGCCGGGTTCATCAAATCAAAAAATACTGTGATAAAGTTTTTGTGATTTTGCCTTTTGAAAAATATTTTTATGACCAGCACCAAGTGCCGAATGAATTTGTGGGTCATCCATTATTAGATGAATTAAAAGATGAATATTTTGATATAGAACTTAAAAAACGAAGACGTCAAAAATATGGCATCCAAATGAACGAAAAAGTATTTGCACTGATGCCTGGTTCACGTCGTGGAGAAATAGAAAGAAATTTTCCAACACAAATTGAAACAGCTAGAATTCTACTAAAAAAGTATCCGCAATTAAGGATTGCAGTTTTCGTTGCTCCAACATTATCAAAAGAAATTATTCAAGCCCACTGTGATGATGTTAATTTCCCTTTTATTTTTATTCAGGATGAGCCTAATAAAATGATCTCAATGGCTGATTACGTCTTGGTCGCTTCTGGTACAGCAACACTGATGGTGGGTCTGCAACTTAAACCCATGGTCATAATGTATAAACTGAATCGACTAACAGTTTTTTTAGCTAAATTTTTAGTTCGTGGAATTAAATATTTTGGACTGGTGAATTTGATTTCAAATAAAGAAGTCGTACCCGAAAGATTTCAAAACGAGGCTAATCCTGAAAATTTAGCTAAGCTAGTTAGTCAAATTATTGATCAACCTGAATATGAGAAACAAATTATAAATGATTTATCAAAACTCAAAAAATCTTTAGGTGAACAAGGTGCCACAAAAAAAGTGGCTGAAGCGCTAATGAAAGCCTGTCAAAAGGCCTCGCTATGAATTGGCTGAATCCTTACAGCTTAATAATGGATCTTCGAAATAAATATTATGACGTTTCTGAAAATACACAAGTCATTTTGAATAGGCCTGTGGTATCGGTGGGTAACATAACAACTGGTGGTTCTGGCAAGACACCTTTTATCATGTATTTAATTGAATTGTTAAATCGAGATAGACATACAAAATCTAAATTGAATGTTTTAGTTGTGTCTAAAAGTTATAAAGCGAGTTTAAATAAACCCCAAGAAGTTATTTTAGATTTTAAAAATGCCATTTCTTTATTCGGTGATGAGCCCTGTTTAATTAAACAAAAATATCCTGATATTTTTGTATGGTCAGGTCCTAGTAAATCAAAAACAGCTGAAGCTGCGCTGTCATATTACCAAACAAAGAATATTAAGATTGATTTGATTTTAATAGATGATGGTTTTTCCCACCGTAGGTTAAAACGTAACTTAGATATAGTCCTGATTGATACCAGTCAAAGTTTAAAACATTATCAAATGTTACCTTTTGGTCATTTGCGTGAAAATTTTAAGTCGTTAACACGTGCGCAACTTATTATTCTAACAAAAGTGAATCAAGCCGACCCACAAGTTTTTAATTTTTTAAAAGAAAAACTACAAAAGATGAATTTAAACTTTATTGAATCTAATCTTCTGACAACTTTAAATTCAGCTGTTGCAGATAACACAACAGCTTTTGCTTTTTCAGGAGTTGCTAATCCTTTGTCTTTCGAAAAAAGCTTAAGTGATCACAAAGTTCATACTCTTGACCATATCAAATTTCCAGATCACATGATGTATACGTTAGAAAATCAAAATCAAATTTATCAACGATTCTTAGAAAGCAAAGCTCAGGTATTGATAACTACAGATAAAGACGCAGTCAAAATAAATCATCCAGAATTAATCAAGTCAATTCTAGTGTTGGGCGTGAAAATCAGTATTTCTAACAGCGAGGAAGTCAAAATAAATGAGACAATTTGCAAGCTGCTTTAGTTTTATTCTAGCTGCTGTTTTTCATTCATGCCCCAGCATTATTAAAGCTGCTGCCATAGAAACATTAGCTTTTATTTGGGTTGATTTGTTTCAGATTAGAAAATCAGTTGTTTACGCCAATCTTGATCTTGCTTTTCCTGACTTAACAATCGATCAGAGAAAAGTGATTTACAAAAAAAGCATTAAAACACTCGCACGCAGCTTTTTTGAGGTCATACAGATCCCTTACTTAACTGACAGCTGGATTGAAAAAAATGTTATTTTTCATGGATTAGAAAACATTGACCCTTCAAAATCAATTTTGTTTTTAACACTGCATATTGGCAGTGGTGATTTAGGCGCTGCTGTTATTAGTCGAAAAATAAT
>JANOOI010000507.1:0-1732 GCA_031421235.1 Bdellovibrio sp. | reverse complement strand
AATTATCCAAAGCAGGTCGTGCAAGCCATGGCTCGACAGCCATTAAACTTTGAGCTTTCCCCCAGCAACTTAATAGTTGAAACTTTGGAAAGTCCTTAGCTTCCAACTTCAAATTTTCAACTTGTGCGGAAAACGCATTCGAATGGATCACTTCGGTCGTTTTTGAAGCGACATAGTTAAATGTTGAAACTCCTGCCCAGATAACAAGTGCTCCAGTTATTAAAAAGCCCACAACTCCGACCGCTGCGAAAATCTTTACTTTTCGCATAAGGCCGGGCTTCGCTTTTAGTCTTCTTAAAACCTCATAAATTATGTCCTGTTTCATCGGAACCTCTCTTGAAGAACTTCGAATGCTTGAAGGTCTTCTGTTTTTTTAATAACAAACCGTCATCGTCTAAAATGCAGACAGCTACTGTTTTGACTGGGGACTATATGGCAACGACGAGTGATGTAATACAATTCTTAATTTGCCTTGCTCGTCTTTTTTAAACCCCCAAGTTTTATCAACAGTAGTGATTTTTCCAGTTTTATCTGTTAACATAACATTACCAGTTGTTAAAGCCATGTCTCCGCTTATATATACTGCTGCATTTTTATATTCGTATTTTTGCCAACCTTTTAAGGCAAATCCTGAATCACCAGGATACGCTTTGTTGCCACCAACAAAATAAGAAAGCGCTCCCTCTTTTGTTGTTCTAAATGTTTGCTCGCCATGAGCAAGTGTTGGCTTAAATAAAACGGCACCCATATTATAACCATAAGCTCCGTCCAGAGCTTCGTTAGCTGTGGTAGTTGCCTTTTTTAGACCTTTTAAATCATAATCTTTTCCGATTTGAATTAAAGCTTTACCCCAAGCTTCTTGAGCCGCTTGAACTTCAGCTTCCGTTATATTCATGTTAACTACTTTCTTTCCAAATGCCTCTGAGCGTTCAGCTAACGCCTTTGTGCAAAAAAAACTAGTAGCTAAACTCAAAGTTAAAAGTGCTTTTACTGCGAACATATTTTTCCCTTTTTTAAATTATTTTATAAAAATTGTTTGTAGAACGTTGTATTTCTTTCTCTAGGTTAGGTCTAATCAAAGATCTCTGAAAGAAAGGACTTTCTTCTTTTCTGGTAATGATCTTTCCGATAGTCATCTTTAGATTCTCGGTAATCATCGGACCGGACAGCCTGAACATTTACAGGTGAAGGCTGAGTTGAAGCCGATTTCTCGATCAGCTTATCAAGTTCTCCACGATCAAGCCACACTCCTCGGCACTGTGGACAGTAGTCGATTTCGATTCCTTGGCGGTCAGCCATGACCAGTGTTACTTCAGGACAGGTTGGACATTTCATTTTTTTCTCCGATGTTTGTTTGTTAAAAACATTTGTTTAATTGTCGCATTTATTAAATAGCTAATTTTAATCTTCTTATTCTTTCTTCCAGTGGTGGATGCGTTGAAAATAATTTCATAATTCCGCCAGGCCGACTTGAAATCTTTAGCGCGGCAATAGCTGGCTGTGCTGTTGGATCGATAATTTCAAATGTTTTCTTTAAAAATTCCAATGCCTGAATCATATTTTCTCGTCCAGCCAGCCTTGCACCACCCGCGTCGGCTCTAAATTCACGGTATCGCGAGAATTTAGCAACGACCATCGAACCAAGTATCATGAAGGCGATTTCAAGAATCATTTGAACTGCATAATATGTAAATGGAGTTCTTTGGCTTCCCTGATCGTCTTTTCGGCCAGT
>JANOOI010000506.1:0-1875 GCA_031421235.1 Bdellovibrio sp. | reverse complement strand
CAGCATTTATCTGCAGGTCGTAAATGTGAAGTTAAGTTTGAAAAATTTTCATTCTCTGAGGGCCGATCTCTAAAGCCAAATTCTAGTAGTAGTAATAATAATTTAGGAACCGGTCAGTCTGAGGATTCGTCAGCTAATTCTGGAAGTACTGCAGACAAAAACAGATCACGAAGCAACTCATCAGACAGTGGTGGTGGGTCACCCAGTAGTGGATCAGGCGGGTCTGACAACCGCGTAAGAAACGCCAGTTTCGTGAGCCGAACAGCTGATGGTGGTTCAAATACAAATGCCAAGATGAAAGCCATAGAAGTTGAACAGTCTGGCGATGAGGGCTATAGCAGTTCTAGCGGTAGGCAAAGTCGAACAATTTACCGTGATCGAAATAAGTATAAAGCAGTCACAGGTCAGTTAGCCGAACAAATTCTTAAATCAGATAAAGGCATTCCAAAACGTGAACCCAAATCAAGAGCCATTGCCAAAGCTAATGACAGTTCAGGTGATGGTACTGGGCCGCGTGTTTCAATCGTGCAGGGTCCTCAAGGAAAAGAGGTGCGATTAGAAGAGGAAAAGCCCGCAGACTGGGGTTTTGGAAATTTTCTAAAATGGATACTTATCGCGGGAATGATTATTGCCATAGTCATATTTTTTGGTGGTCAAATCATGAACTATTCAAATTCCGACAGCACATAGTTTAATCACACATGCTTAAACACTTAAAAAGACGCCTCGCACGAACTATATAATATACAACATGAAATTTGATTGTTGAATGTTATCACAAGTTAACTAATAACCAGATTATTCAAAGCTACAGTCATTGAGTTGTATTAATTGAAAGAACAGCGGAGTTGGTTTGTCTGAGATCATAACTATACAAAAGAATAAAGTATTTAACCTCTCGCAAGCTGTCGATTTACTACCACTTATCTATCGATTAACTGAAGATTCCAGCAAACAAGTTAAATACCTAATGAGCTGCGTAGACGCTTTACAGGATAAAAATTCGGAAACGTCATTAAATTTACAAGAACGCATCAATCTGATCATTGAAAGATGGCAAAACAAGTTAGAACGCTTAGGGGTAAAACCTAAGGGTTTATGGTTAGCTGATTTTGATAACGGACAAGGTTATTTTTGTTGGAAATACCCAGAAACTCAAATTTTGTTTCATCACGGCTACCAAGATGGCTTCACTGGGCGTATTCTATTACGCGAAGAGGACAGTCATGAGAATAGCCATAGCCCAAATTAATCCAACGCTAGCTGATTTTGAATCAAACTATCAAAAAATTATTCAGTACATTAAAAAATTAGAATTAAAGAAAGCTGAACTGATTATTTTTCCAGAAGCCTGTTTGTTTGGATATCATCCGTTTGATTTATTGGAAAGATCGCAACTTGTTGACCAGCAAGAAAAATACATCAAAAAACTAATTAAAATTATTCCAAAAAATACTCATATTTTAGTTGGTGCGTTTATAAAAAATGAAAACACCAAAGGCCGTCCGTATTTTAATGCTGCTTTGTTACTGACTAAGAATAAAATTGTTAAAACATTTAAAAAACAACTCTTGCCAACTGGTGATGTATTTGATGAGGCCCGATTTATTGAGCCTGGTGAATTGAATAACAATTACTTTTCAATTAAAAATAAAAAATTCTTTTTAACTATTTGCGAAGACATTTGGGCTTGGGAACAGAAAAACAAAAAAAGTGATTATATAATTAATCCAATAAAAAAAGTAACGCGTAAAAAAATCGATCTGGTTATTAACATGAGCGCATCTCCTTATTTTCCAGGTAAATTTGATCAGCGAAAATTTGTTACCCGTTTATGGTTTGTTTATTATGATGTTTTGGCCCTTCAAACAATCC
>JANOOI010000505.1:0-1896 GCA_031421235.1 Bdellovibrio sp. | reverse complement strand
AATAGGGACTGCTGTATTACCAGAAACACTGGCATTATGATCTGCAATAAAAATAAAAATTGTTGATTTGAACCAAGGTTTCATTTTTGCACTTTTTATGAATTCACCAATAGCGTAGTCAGAATACTTAACTGCGCCATCTCTTCCTGAACCAGATGGAATATCAATCTTTTGGGGATAGGTATATGGCCTATGGTTCGAAGTTGTCATAATAAATTGGAAAAATGGTTTCTTTTCTGTGAATGAAATATCGGCCTGTCTAAGTGACATATTATAGAGGTCATCATCACAAACTCCCCAGGCATTTGTGAACGTAATTTCAGTGTCTTTTAACTTAGACCTGTCCCAAATATTAAAACCATTACCTGAAAAAAATTCATTCATATTATCAAAATAGCCATGTCCGCCATACAAGAAATCTGTCACATAACCTGCATCACCTAAGTAATCACCAATATTATAAAGATTTTCATTTTTAGGTCTTCGAACAATAGACTGCCCCGGCGTTGGTGGTATTGATAACATCAAGGCTTCGATCCCGCGAACAGTTCTTGTGCCTGTCGAAAAAATATTACTAAAAAATAAACCCTCTTTAGCCAACTGATCAAGATTGGGTGTAATATTTGTTACATTGCCATAAGCCTGCATATATCTGGCACTTAAACTTTCCATTGTAACTAAAATGACGTTGTAGCTTTTAAAATTTGTATTTGATGTGATACTGCGACCAATAGTGTGTGCATCCTGATTTAATTTAGCATGATCAACTTCAAATTGTTTGCGGACATTATTGAATGCATCGTCATGGTTGATTGTTTTGTAGAAGCGATTGTAATCTAGAGAATTATTAAAATAAGCAGCAAACAGCGTATGAATACCATTTTCTGAAACTTCTTGAAGTGAATAGTTGGATATTTTGTCATTAATATTCGTCGGAAATAAAAAATAATTCACTGTGGATAGTAAAATCCATACGGTTAACAGGCCAAGTCTTTGGCGCAACATAAATCCCGATAAAGTTTCTATAATTAATTTTTTTCTAAAGTAGACAGCAATAGCAACAGCAGAAATTAACACACCAAATAACATAAAACCAATGTGGTAAGATTCCCAAACATTTTTTAAAACTTCGTTTGTATAAATTAAATAATCAACAGCTATAAAATTAAATCGAGAGTGAAATTCTGACCAGAATGTTATTTCTGCAAAACATGAAAAAATTATTATAATAGTCATTAAAGTGAATAGACTAATTAGAATTTTTTTATATAGCTTAGCTAATGAATTTGAGCATTTGCTGGGTGGAAAAAAAATTATAAATAAAACTAAAGGAGTCATAATATAGATCAATGTTGAAAAATCGATAAAAAATCCGATTATAAATGTCGCAAAAACTTCTATAATATTTGTAGATCCACCAGACCATAAAAATAAAACCAATCTTAATATTGAAAACAGGACAAGGAAAAATAAAGCTGGACGATAAATATTTTTAAGATGGGACTTACATGAAAGTGAAAACATATTGGTGAGCTCCTAGCAAAAAACTATAGCAGATTGTCTAGAAATAACAAACTAGGTTTTAAAAAACTTCAGTAAAATCTCTGCCTGCTTGTTTAATTCTAGGATTTCGCTGTGGCTGCCGCCTAAATCGGGGTGGAAGACGCGTGATAGTTTTTTCTTGGCAGTGTTGATAGATTCTTCATTCGGAGATTCACGTAATGTGAAACCGTTTTCTAAAAAGTATTTTAACGCTGATTCAATCGCAGTTGGGTAGGAATTATCATCAGCTGTTTGATGTTTTGATTTTTTAAAATCTTTGGATTTTTGTTTTTGGTATTCTTTTTGCTTTTGATATTGTTCTTTTCTGTAGTCAGCTTGTTTTAGTTTATAGTT
>JANOOI010000504.1:0-11872 GCA_031421235.1 Bdellovibrio sp. | reverse complement strand
TTTCTTGCGTGAAGTGAATGAATCAACGTCGTAAATATTCGGGCTCCGCTGGCGCCAATTGGATGACCGATGGCGATAGCGCCGCCATGAACATTTATTTTTTCCATCGGAATTTCTAACGATTTTTGTGCAGCCATTGTGACATTCGCAAAAGCTTCATTTATTTCGAATAAATCAATATCACTTATTTTTAAAGATGCCATTTCTAAAGATTTTTTGATTGCGCCAACAGGTGCCGTTGTAAAATATTTTGGATCTTGGGCAAATGTGCCGTAAGAAACAATTTTAGCTAGTGGTCTTAAATTTCTTTTCTTAGCTTCGCTTTCAGACATTAAAACGACTGCAGCACCTGCATCATTAATTTTTGAAGCATTGGCAGCGGTAATTGTTCCGTCTTTTTCAAACGCTGGTTTTAATCCTGGCATTTTATCAAACAGCGCTTTTGTAGGCTCTTCATCAACAGAAACAGTTTGCGGGCCTTTTTTACTTTCGATTACGACTTCAGTAATTTCAGATTTAAACAAACCAGCGGCTTGTGCTGCGTGCGCTTTTTTATACGATTCAATTGCAAATTGATCTTGGGCTTCACGTGTGAAAGAAAATTCACGCGAACAAATTTCAGCTGCATTTCCCATGTGAAAATTATTGTACGGATCCCACAAACCATCTTTGATCATTGAATCAACCATTTGCACAGAACCCATTCGGTATCCACTTCGGGAATTTTCCAGTAAGTGGGGTGCCATCGACATATTTTCTTGTCCGCCAGCAATCACAATTTTTGCATGACCTAAACGAATTGAATCAGAACCTAACATCACAGCTTTTAGCCCTGAGCCGCAGACTTTATTTATAGTCATACAGTGAGCTGAATTTGAAATCCCCGCAAAAAGCGCAGCTTGTCTTGCAGGAGCCTGGCCTACACCCGCTGTTAAAACTTCACCCATGATGACTTCTTCGATGTCAGAAAATTTAATTTGAGCTTTTTCGACTGCGGCCTTAATTGCTATCGAACCTAATTTTGGTGCAGCAATTGTTGAAAGCTGACCCTGAAAACTACCAACCGGTGTTCTTTGTGCTGAAACGATAACTACATTTTCCATATGGCGGACTCCTTTAAAAACATAACATTATCATGAAAAAAAAATGATTCAATGAAAGCTGTTGACAGCTTTGAGGATATATCGCAACGCTATTTATGACTCTAACGTTGGTAGGGTGGTACAAACATGGCAAAAGCTAAAAACAAAGCAAAAGAGAAGAAAATCGTGAAGAAAACAGCTAAAAAAGCAGCAAAACCTGTCGCTAAGTTAAAGTCCGCAGCCAAAATTGTGGCAAAAAAAGACGATAAGTCCAAAATAAAGCCAAAACCAGCTGACAAGGCTGTTAAAAAAGATGCAAAAGCTGATGTGAAATCGCTTATTAAAAAAGCAACAGCAGTTGTTATCAAGGATCCTAAAAATACTTCGACATCTGATGTCAAAAAAGATGCTAAAGCTGTGGTGGTAAAACCCACAACGCCGAAGCCCGTAAAAGTTGACGCCAAATCTAAAAATAAAAACAAAAAAGTCGAAAAAAAAGAAGATTTTGATGACGGCTTAACTTTAGATGATGATTTCGGTGATTCAGAAATTTCTGATTATGAAGACGACTTAAAAAGCGTTGAGGAAATGGATGAAGAAGAAACATTAGAGATATCTGACGATGACGACGAAGAGATCAAAGACGAAGAAGTTTATCTAACAGATTCTGAAGGTCGCAGACTATGCCGAGTTCGTGACTGTGACCAAGTTTCTAATGTTGAAGGCTATTGCAGGTATCACTATTTACTTCTTTGGAAAAAAATACAAATTCGTAAAGTTATTCTTATCGATGGTAAGCTTGAAAAGTATGTCGAAGACTTAACATCTATATACCCAGATAAGTTTTTAGAAATGATCAGAAAAGATTTAAAAACGGAAAAAGATTTCTTATCAGTTATTCAAGAACTTGAAATCGATGAATCAGCGATTAATGATCAGGATAATGCAGATGATGATCAACAGTCATTTTCTGATGAAATCCGCGGAATTGGTGATGCACCAACGAGCTTAGATGATGACGGGGATTACTAGATTTTGAATTCAAAATTCAGTTTAAAAAATCGGAAAACGCTTATCTATGAAATGGGCCTGTTTATAACAGGCCTTTTTTTATCGATGTTAATGTTCAAGACATTAATGATTCACACAGATAATACACAGCTTATGGATAAAGTTATTAAGCTTATACAAACAGGTGAATGGATTCATCACGGTAATGCAGCTACAAAAATGGGAGCATTGCCAGGAAGCTTTCTGACAGTGATTACGGCACTTCCGATGTTAATTTGGTTTAATCCCTATGCGGCGTGTGCAGTGATCCTGTTGTTTCATGTGATCAGCTATTTTTTGCTGCGTAAGCTTGGCAAAAAATTATTCATTACCGATTTTAGCCCGATGGTGTTTGTTATTATTTTTTGGTTAAATCCATGGCGGGTTGAACAGTCAGAACTTTACAATCCGGGGTACTTATTCTTATTTTCAGCTGTTCATATTTACACGGCCTACTTGATGCATCAGAGAAAAAACTTTTGGGCCACACTGGCACATGTACTTTGCATTGGTTTTTGTTTTCAAGTCCACTTTTCAGTTTTAATCATAGGACTTAGTAGTCTGTATTTATTTTTTCGAAAAAAAATAAATGTCAATTGGTTGGGATTTTCAGCAGGCGCTGTTGTTGTGATTTTGTCTCTGATTCCTTGGCTTCTTGAAAAACTGAGTGGTGGCAATGAATCATTACAGACCCATTCGGGGGCTTATTTAGGACGAAATTTAATTCTTGTTTACCCCGTGATAAAATCTGTGATTTATTTTTTTAGAATGGGGTCGATGTATTTTGGTCGACATATTTTTTCTGAAATTAATTTTACGTGGATCACCACTGAATATTTTAACTTGGTCATTAACTTTATGTTTCATATTTTAAAATGGGTGTTAGCAGCGGGTAGTTTGTATTTTAGCTTTAAATGGATCGGAAGTTATTTAAGAGGCGTTGTTAAAATTAAGAATGAAGAAAAATCCTTCACTGAAGTTTATTTCCTGAGTTTATTTCTAGGGGTAATAGGTGCTGCGGCATTATCGCCTGTTGAATTTAATCATTGGCATTTAATATTAGTTTATCCAGTGATAGCCTTATATATGTCAGTTTTTTTGAAGCCTCACATACAATCTAAGAAATATATCCTGCCAGTTTTAGCCATAGTTTTTATTGCATGGAATGTGTTTGCGGCATTTGGTAGTCGGTCACATTCGATTAAAAACGACTACTCACGAGATTTTTACAGACATTACTCAATCATTAGCGAATAAAATTTGACTAAAATTTGACTAAAATTTGACTAAACAACGTTGAGCAAAAGTCCAGGGCAGATTGTAATCGTCGTCTTTAAAGAATAAACTGATGTAAGTAAGAATCTAATTTCAAATTGAAAATAAAAAGTATAACTATACAGTTAGTAATTTGATGATTTTGTGTTTTTTTAAAACTGCAAAATCATAAGGAGTTCACAATGAGTCAAAAAATTTTAATCGTAGAAGATGATTTAGTTTTATCCTGCATACTGAAAGAAATATTTCAATTAAAAGGTTGGTCGACTGAAGTCGCATTATCTGGTAAAGAAGCACTTGTACTAGTCGAACAGTACAAGCCCGATGTGATTCTGTCTGACATCAGTATGCCAGTCATGGATGGCTTAGTGATGCTTGAATCGCTTTATTTAAAGGAATGCCTTATTCCTGTCATTTTCTTGAGTGGATACAGAGACACAGAGAAAATGACAACCGCATGGAGACTTTGCGCTTATGATTTCTTAGATAAACCATTTGATAAAGAAAAATTATTGATGGTCTGTGATGCCGCTGTTGTTTATGGTAAGGATTACGTTATTTCCGCTCGACAAAGAAGCAAGAAGATTGAATTTAAATAATAATTATTTTTTCTCGGCAACTAAAAGTCGTTCAGTTGTGACACGCAATTTTTCACTAAGGGTTCGCATAACTATTTTCACCCATTCGGGTAGCTTGTCCATTTGATCTAAAAGATTCACGTATGGTAGAACAACCACAACAGAATCCTCAATGGCTTTTATGGTTGCAGACCTTGGTTTTAAATCAAACAAAGCCATTTCGCCGATCAGTTCGCCGGGACTGACTTCGCTAACTTTAGTGTCGACACCATTGATATTTTTAATAATTTCAAATCGACCAGATTTAACAACATACATGTTGTCAGGGATCTCACCTTCAAGAAAAACGATAGCCTGTTTTGCAATTTCTCTTATTTCTGCCATGATCTGAGTCTAGCCAGATTCTAGCTAGTGTAAATCATCTTTTTTCTTTTTTTTTAGCATTTGAGGCTCTTTAGATATTTCTTCTGCCAATCTATCGAATTCTTCTTCGGTGGCATCCAAGGCGTCGGCAGATTTTTCGTCATCGGGATTTTTTAATATTGTGTCATCTTCTGTAAGTCCTAAAATTTTATTAGCTTCAGCTTCTAAGTTTGGATTTTCAGTTGAATGTTGTACCCAAAGTTTTTTGCCCTCAAATTTAATTTCAGTCCACACGTAGGGGATTTCAATTTCTTCGTTATTTTCAAAATATTCAGCTATGAGGCCTGCTAAGGCATCAACACCCAAACCGATCTTATCAAATATTTGATTTTCGACTTTCGCATCGTAATCAATTGAAGCCTCAAAATTCATGAACTTCAGATCACCTTTTCGGTGAAAGCTTATGCGAAGCGTTATTTCTTTTTTATAAATACGCCCGTGTGCTGAAAATTCACCCTGACCTTCAGCGTAATGCAGAAAATTTTGAGTAAAAACAGTGCTAATCTGTTGTGTCAGCTCTGGCGGGAATGGGGTCCACTTAAGACTGACTTTGTATCGGGGATTCATAGTTATCCTTTATACACGAATGAAGACTAATCATTGACTGATTCGAAGCGGTTTTTTATATCTCGTGAGTCCGATTTGCACAACTAAATTAAGGAGAAAATGGAATCACAAATAATCACTACAGAAGTCGCTGCGGACAATCCTGAGATTTCAAGAAATTATATTAATCAAGATATCGGTCTTGGTCGTGGTGTTTACGTTTCCACGTATGGATGCCAGATGAATGTGAACGATACAGAACGCATGTATTCGCTTTTAGAGATGGCAAATTTTGCTCCTGTGGATTCTCCGGAAAAAGCGGATTTAATTATTATCAACGCTTGCTCTGTTCGTGAAAAGCCAGTTCATAAAGTTTATTCAGAAGTTGGCACTTTCAGAAAGTTACGTGAAAAAAATCCAAATTTAAAAATTGGCGTTGGCGGCTGCGTAGGCCAACAAGAAAAAGAAAATCTAATTAAAAAACAACCCATGATCGATTTTGTTTTTGGGACTGACAATATCGACAACTTGCCTTTGATGGTCGCTGATGTTTTCAATAAAAGTTTCAATGATAAAACAAAAATTGTAAATGCAAAGTTCGCTCACAAAGCCCCTTACCATGTTGAAACTTTAGTGCGTAATCCGGGTGTGACAACTTTTGTAAATATCACCAAAGGCTGTGATAATTTTTGTACGTTTTGTATTGTGCCGTTTACTCGTGGGCGTGAAAAATCACGACCTCTTTCACATATTTTAATGGACATTAGAACTTTAACTCGAAAAGGAGTGAAAGAAATTACTTTACTAGGTCAGAATGTCAATTCATACACTTCTGATGACGGATCTGATTTTGCGGATTTACTTAAAAAAGTCGCGACAGATACTGATATTGAACGCATCCGCTACACCACATCACATCCAAAAGATTTTAATGAAAAATTAATGCACGTGATGGCTGATCACCAGGACAAAATTTGTGAATACGTCCATTTACCGTTTCAAAGCGGTAACAGCCGTATTTTAGAACTCATGAACCGTGGCTACACTCGTGAAGAATATATCATGAAAATAAAACAGATGAAAAAAATTATTCCTAATTTGATTTTATCAACAGATATCATCGTTGGATTTCCTGGTGAAACGCAAGACGAATTCATGGATACAGTAAGCCTTGTGAATGAACTTGAATTTGAAACTATTTTTGCTTTTATGTATTCGCCAAGGCCTTTTACTAAAGCTGCCAATTTCGAAGGTCACATTGAAGAAAAAATAAAAAATGAACGTTTAAATTTTTTGTTCGATTCTCATGAAAAAATGGCTTTTGAATTAGTTAAAAAATACAACGATCAAACATTGCAAGTCCTTGTTGAAAACGTGAACGATCAAGGCAAAGCTTTTGGTCGTAGCACATCTAACAAATCAGTCTTTTTCATAGGATCTAAAGATTTGATCGGAAAAACAGTTCCTATTCGAATCAATCAGGCTTTTCCAAACAATATGCGTGGAGAATTAGTTCAATAATGAAAACAGATTTTTTATTTACAAAAATTCAAGAAGATAAACTTAACTTTGATGACAAAGATCTCATTGAATTAAAACCTTACGGGTTATCATTAAATAATGAAACGTCTAGACCGTTTTTGCTTTTAAAAGACCACTTGGGTGAACACACTTTGCCAGTGGGAATCAGCCAAATTGAAGCCGGTGTTGCGATGACACAGACACAGCCCAATCAATTGAATTCAACACCACACATATTTTTGCAAAAATTGATTGAAAGTTTAGATATCACAATCGAACGTTGTGTGTTCATTGAAATTTCAGGGCATCACCAGTTTGTACGCTTATTTATGAAGGGTCACCCTAAGTATCAAAGTTTTAAAGTTCGAGCTGACGAAGCCATGAGCTTATGCCTGCATTTGAAAGTTTCATTTTTTGCGACAAAATCATTTATTCAAAAATCAAAAGTGATGGCAGCCGATAGTTTTGAAGTAAACGAAATCATGCTTCCGCAAATGGGCATTGTTAATAAAAACGAATTTTTTCACTAAGTCGTTATTATTTATGAAACAAAATCTGATCACATTAAAAAATAAAAAAACTCCGCAGATCGGTCATGATGTTTTTATTGCCGACAACGCAAGAATTATTGGCGATGTGAAAATAGCAGACAAAAGTTCTGTTTGGTACAATGTGATTATTCGGGGTGATGTGATGCCAATTACAGTCGGCACAGAGACAAATATCCAAGATGGTTCAGTGTTACACGGGACTTACGGAAAATTTGGCTGCACAGTGGGTGACCGGGTCACTATTGGGCACTCAGTCATTTTGCATGGCTGTCAAATTGGCGACAAAACTTTGATTGGCATGGGCTCCATTGTTATGGACGGGGCAGTTGTGCCTGACCATTGTGTTGTTGGTGCTGGAAGTTTAGTCACTGGAGGTAAAAAGTTCGAACCGTTTTCATTAATTGTAGGTCGGCCAGCGATTTTTAAGCGAAAATTGACACCTGAAGAGATTCTATTTTTAGATCAGTCTGCAGACAATTATTTACTGTATAAAACTTGGTACGAATGATAAATTAATCCCAATTATTACATCATATTGGGAGCGGATCTATGAATCAGATATCAACAAACCACAAGTCCTTTGATTTAGCGTTAACTTTTGATGATATTTTATTGGTTCCACAATATTCAGAAATAGTCCCAACTGATGTGATTCCAAAAACATTTTTTGCCAAAGACATTTTTTTAAATGCACCAGTTATTTCGGCGGCTATGGACACTGTCACTGAGCATCGCATTGCAAGAATTATGGCACAAAATGGTGGGCTTGGAATCATTCATAAAAATTTATCTATCCAAGATCAGGCTTTTCAAACTGAAAAAGTTAAAAAATACGAAAGCGGAATGATTCAAGACCCTATTACTTTATCACCAGATCACTACGTCAGTGAAGCTTTGCAAATCATGGCGAAGTATTCCATTAGTGGTGTGCCGATCACATCTCAAGGAATACTTGTGGGTATTCTGACAAACAGAGACCTGCGATTTGAAACAAATATTCACCAACCGATAAAAAATTTAATGACTAAAGAAAACCTAGTCACAACAAACGAAGGTACAACTTTAGATCAAGCTAAACAGATTCTTCAAAAACACCGCATTGAAAAATTACCTGTGGTTGATAAAGAAGGCCGATTAAAAGGTTTAATCACAATTAAAGATATTGAAAAATCTGAGGCTTTCCCTCAAGCCACAAAGGATCAAAAAGGTCGTCTTGTTGTTGGTGCAGCAGTGGGTGTTGGTAGCGGCAATGTTGAACGTATTGATGCGCTAGTGGCCGCGCAAACAGATGTGATCTGTGTTGATACAGCCCATGGTCATTCTAAAAATGTCATCGAAACTGTGAAATATATTAAAAATAAATACAAAGATGTCATTGTGGTTGCAGGAAATGTCGTAACTGCTGAAGGCACTGAAGCACTCATACTTGCGGGTGCCGATGTCGTTAAGGTTGGAGTCGGCCCAGGAAGCATTTGTACAACCCGTATTGTGGCTGGTGTGGGTATGCCACAAATTTCTGCTGTCGTGAAATGTTCTGCAATTGCAAAAAAATTAGGTAAAACAATTATCGCTGATGGCGGAATAAAATATTCTGGTGATATCACAAAAGTCTTAGCCTTAGGTGCAAATACCGTCATGATCGGAAACCTACTAGCAGGTGCTGAAGAATCACCTGGTGAGACCGTCCTTTACCAAGGACGTACCTACAAAGTTTATCGTGGTATGGGCTCAATCGGTGCAATGGCTCAAGGTTCAAAAGATCGGTACGGGCAGATGGATGTACATGATGAAGATAAATTAGTTCCTGAAGGTATCGAAGGCAAAGTTCCGTACAAGGGCTCCGCTAGCGGAATCATACATCAATTAGTGGGTGGACTAAAATCAGGGATGGGTTATTTGGGCGCCAAGAATATTGAAGAACTACAAGCTAAAGCACAGTTTGTGCAAATCACAGCGCAAGGCTTACGTGAATCTCATGTGCATGATGTGAGTATTACTAAAGAAGCACCAAATTACCGTTTAGATTAATTAGGAAATAAAGAAAATTATGTCACATGCAAAAATTCTTACAAAAATACTTATACTTGATTTTGGATCACAAGTTACCATGCTGATTGCACGTAGGCTTCGTGAACTGGGTTATTACAGTGAAATCAAAAGTTACGAAACGTCGATTTCAGAAATTAAATCTTTTGAGCCTGCGGCAGTCATTTTAAGTGGTGGGCCATTTTCTGTTTATGAAAAAAAATCTCCACAACGACAAGTGAACGAAATTTTAGAAATCTGTCCGGTTCTTGGAATTTGTTATGGGATGCAGTTATTAGCCCACCAAAATGGTGGTGAAGTTAAATCATCTGATTATCGTGAATACGGTCTAAAAGAAATTCAGTGGAAAGCACCAATTCCGCATGTGCCGATGAAACATAATGTTTGGATGAGTCACGGCGATGTTGTGACAAAAATCCCACCAACTGCGGAATTACTTTGTGAAACAAACACTCATATTGCGGGGTTTAAATCTAAACAATATTGGGCTTTACAGTACCACCCGGAAGTTTCACACACCGAAAATGGATCTGAAATTTTAAAACAGTTTTTACTCCATTTCAATATTCAACCAGATTGGAACGCACAATCGTTATTGAAAAATTGTCAAGATGTGATCATTAACACCGTGGGGCCCAAAGATCATGTTCTGTGTGCTTTAAGTGGCGGTGTGGATTCCAGTGTGGTGGCAACGCTATTGACTCAAACATTAGGTGCTGATCGTGTGCACTGTGTATTTTTAAATAACGGACTACTTAGAAAAAATGAATTTGAAAGTGTTTTAGATCAATATAAAAAATACGGTTTAAATGTTATTGGCTTAGATAAATCAAAAGAATTTTTAGCAGCACTTAAGGGGCTTATTGACCCGGAATTAAAACGTAAAGCCATCGGTAAAGCTTTCATCGATGTTTTTGATCACACTATTCAAAATGAACTTTCAAAATATAAAGATCAAATCCATTTTCTTGCGCAAGGTACTTTGTACCCTGATGTGATTGAAAGTGTTTCAAGTGTTGGTGGAAGTGTAACGATTAAATCGCATCACAACGTGGGTGGATTACCAGCGCACATGAAATTAAAATTGGTCGAACCAGTCAGGTTTTTATTCAAAGACGAAGTTCGAAGACTTGGTTTAGAAATTGGACTTTCAAAAGAAATGATTGGACGACATCCATTTCCTGGGCCAGGGCTCAGTATCCGTGTGATAGGTGAAGTCACTGAACAAAAATTAAATATTTTAAAAGAAGCTGACGCTATTTTTATCGATGAATTACGTAAAGCTCATTTATACAATGAAATTTGGCAAGCGTTCTGTGTATTACTTCCTGTGCAAACAGTGGGTGTCATGGGTGATGGGCGAACCTATGATTCAGTGTTGGCGCTAAGAGCTGTAACATCTATTGATGGCATGACAGCGGATTGGTATGAATTTGATGCCCGATTTTTAAAGCATGTATCAAACGAAATCACAAATAAAGTTAAAGGCATCAATCGTATCGTTTACGATGTAACATCAAAACCACCTGCGACGATTGAATGGGAATAATCTAATGTCGTTTGCGCATCTTCATGTTCATTCTGAGTATTCGTTATTAGAGGCCGCTTGCCGTGTGAAAGCTATTGCCAAAAAAGCGTCTGAATATGGTATGCCAGCAGTGGCATTAACTGATTACGGGAACATGTTCGGTGCCATTGAGTTTTATTTTGCTTGTGTTGAAAAAAATGTAAAGCCGATCATAGGCCTAGAAGTCTTTATTGCCCCGCAATCAAGACATGATAAAAAACAAGACTCTTCACAAAAATATTCTGAAATTGCTTTAGGCCCCAGACGGTTAGTTCTTTTGGCACAAAATCTAGATGGTTATAAAAATTTATGTAAGTTATCAACCATTGGGTATCAAGAAGGTTTCTATTGGAAACCTCGGGTTGATTACGAAGTTTTACAACAGTATCAAGAAAATTTGATTTGCTTAAGTGGATCTCAACGCGGGGAAGTCATCGATACTTTTATCAAAGAAGGTAAAGATGCAGCGATTACTAAAATTAAAAAACTTAAATCAATTTTTGGTGACAGGTTTTATTTAGAAATTTCAAGAACACTGATAGGGCACACATCACAGGCAAAAGACATCGATGCGTTTTTAATAGCTGCTGCGAAAGAGTGTGATGTACCCCTGGTAGCTACCAACGATGTGCATTACGTCAATCAAGATGACCAAATCGCTCAAGAAGTTTTAGTTTGTATTGGTAGCAACAGGACATTGTCTGACGATAATCGCTATAAATTAGGAAGCTCAGAATTTTATTTTAAATCTGTTGAGGCCATGAAAAAACTTTTCAGTGATCTTCCTGAAGCGATTGAAAACACAGTAAAAATTGCTGATCGTTGCCAAGTTAAATTTAAATTAAAGGATGAATCTGGTAAAAGTATTTATCATTTGCCAAGTTTCCCTACGACTGAAGGCCGCACAGTTAAAGAAGAAATTTATTACCGTGCGCATGGGGGCTTAAAAGTCCGTTTTGAAGAATCTGCACATGTTGGTCAATTTATTACGGAAGATAAAAAACCAGAATACATTCAGCGTCTGGATTTTGAATTAGCAGTTATTGATAAAATGGGATTCAACGGTTATTTTTTAATCGTTCAAGATTTTATTAACTGGGCAAAAAACCGTGACATCCCAGTGGGCCCAGGACGGGGATCAGGGGCTGGATCACTTGTGGCCTATTCGCTTCGGGTGACTGATTTAGATCCGATTCCCCATTTTTTACTTTTTGAGCGGTTTTTAAATCCTGA
>JANOOI010000503.1:0-3801 GCA_031421235.1 Bdellovibrio sp. | reverse complement strand
AAAACTCATATTAAAGACTCACAAAAAAGCCAAAACTTCAGAAATAATTTTGATAATAAAACTAGCAACTACAGTTATACAATTGAAGACAGACTGAATTCTTCAAACAGCATAGGATCTCTTAAATCTATTTTGCACATCGGAGTTGAAAGCAACCGATCATGATGGTTTTTTAAATATTTCTATAACTGATGATAAACAAAGTACGTCATTTAGAAAAATGACTTTGAATTATGAAAATAAAGATTATGGACTTGCACTAGATGTTAAGAAAAAAGATGCTTTCATAAACCTAATTTGCGAATAACTCGTTTAGACTATTTAGCCTTAGTCCACTCTGAATCGACATCTTCTATCTGAATTACTTTTTCGTTCAGTGATTTGTTGTTTATAAATAGCTTGTCATCTTGAAGAATAAATACTTTCTGAAGAAGGGGCGATGCTGCCGCAGAATACTGAATTTGCAATCTTCCGTTTTGACAGCCAGCTTGATATTCAGAAATCACTGAGCCAGATTTGTGTGATTGTCCATCAACTTTGTATATCGTCTTATTTTCAGTGAAGACCAAGCCTTGCTCTGCAGTATTTTCTAATTTTAAATTTAAAACAAGCTCTTGGGTTTCGCCGTCTTGTACATACTCAGCTGTATACTTGCCAGTTAATGTAGGGCATTCATTTATATCATGAGCTACAGACAAAGCCTTCACTTCTGGTGCTGATACTTTCTTTTCATCAAGCTCAGAACAGGCTGAAAAATTAAATAAAGCCAGAAAAAATACATATTGAAATAAATTATTTTTCATAGAGAAACCTCACCATCATAGCTCCGTATTAGCATAGTTTACTAAAACTTGATCCATGAAACTTATGAGTCTGTAATAAAGCCACGGACGTCAAATTTTTAGCCATGGCTTTGGTGACGGGATGACATTAGCTAACTAATAACCAGTCGTCCAATGGTGGCGGTAACGCTATTTTTCCTTATGCTTCCGAAAGCAATAAAGACAAAGATTTTATCGAATTAAAAAACAAAGACTTTTCTGGAATTCCGGATTTAAAATACTAAAAATTGGCGCCTAAAATGCAAAAAGCGAATATGGACACTTCCAGCTTCGCTTTTTGAGCACTTGAAACTTCCTTTTTGATCGGAGGTTCCGAATGCCGAATTTATTCTATATGAGTTATAGAGTTAATCGACGTTTAGTGAAGCTAGCTTTAACTTTTTTAAGTCTGATTTTTCAGATTCTACAAATTTTGAAGTTACTTAAAGATCTGCTGTGATAAACTAAGCTTTCGTAGGCTCACCAACTGTACTTTGGTCGCTACAAAAGTCTAGGCTGGACTTAAAATCCAAGGGTCATTTGCTTAAGGATTTAGGAAGCTGGTTGTGTTCACTTTTGCTAGGCTAATCGATTTTAAACAGATTAAAGAAATCCATATTCATAACAAACATTTTTTCTTCTTTTGATTCTTTGACGATTTCTACATTTTTTTTAATTGTGTCTAACAATATATTTTTAATCGCTGTCGCGTCTTTTTCTGACATTGTGTACACACCAGAATAATGCAAATCGAAAACGTCTTCTTTATCTAAATTTTCAATGGCTTTCATGCGCCAGTTGGTATGATGTTTTACGATCCATGGCGAATCATTACCCAATCGAATTGAATTTACTCCGATAGCTAACTGCCCATTACCTGATTCAGTAATTAAACCATTGCGAGTTAAAAAGACAATAACTGTATTTATTTTTTTAGAATTGATTTTTAATACTTTTTTTATTTTTTCACGATCTGAATATTCAGCTATGCCCACCAAAAAATGAATAGCCATGTAAATCCAACTGGAATAATATGTCGCCCGATCTTGTTCAGATAAAATATTTTCAGCCCCTAATCTTTGGGTCAGGTTCATTCGCTTAGTTATGGCTTCTGAAATTTTTTTCTGAAAATAGTCTTTTACTTCTTTTGTTCCGGCCCGATCTTTTTGATGAAGTAAAAAAATAAAATCAATTTCATCTTGATCTAAATCAAAAAAGCTACAGGCCTTAAATAACTGCTCAACACTCAGTTCTGCCTGCCCTTTTAAAACTTGCGACAAGTAAGCGGCCTGACAATCCATATGCTGGGCTAAGCGTTTTTTAACACCCCAAGAGGATTCAAAACCTTCAGTTTTAGCCTTAAAAAAGGCCTTATAATTAGTAAATTCAAAAGCTATTTTTTTCATATATTATAGTTAGTTAGATTCAATTATTAATTAAAACTTAATATTTAGTATATAAATAAATATATTTTATATCGCTTATTTTAACGCAGCGAATTATATTAGCTCTAACGAACACCCCCAACCAAATGCAGGACATAGTCTTGCACTAACAAATAACAGGAGCCCTTTATGAAAACTCAGATGAACTACAAAGCCTTACTAGCAATAGCAACTATACAGTTGGCTATCAATTTGACACCCCTACTATCAATCGCAGCTAAAGGCGGCGTAGGTGATGGCGGAGCTAATTCCCACAACGGACAGTTGTTGGATAGTTATATTGCAGGCAACAGCCAAAGATTAACATTCAATGAAGTTCTGGCACAAAACCCTGTAGCTAAAAACTTTATCGATCATGCTGCATCTAAACTTTCTGGTTTTAAACGATACACGACAAGCGATAAGTCTTGGCTTTTTATTAACGGTACAATTAGCGAAAATGACTTTCCAGAATGCTTAAATTCAAGTGCAGTCAAAGCCGATAAAAAAATTGTAGCTTGCCAATGGAATAAGTCATTCATCATCATTGATAAAAAGTGGTTTGATTCAAAAAGTGAATCTACTAGAGCCGGTCTAATTATGCATGAAATCTATGTCGGCCTTGCGCAGAAACACGGATTGTATTCCAACATTGAAACCAAAAGAATGATTGAATTAGAAATTCAGTTATTTAACGGAAATATCTTTAAAAATAATAATCGTAACTTCGATGTATCATTCGTTGATCTGGCAAAATTTATGCTTTTGCTAAAAGCTAACAACATAGCAAATGTTGAATTTTTAAATAAAGTTAACGACGAACGATCTAAGTTTTATTCAGCAATAACTAGCGTTTGTAATGAAAATTTGGATAAACTAGACAAGAATACCGTCCAAAGTTTGGAAAAGTATAATCATCAAATATCAAACACGCCAGTTTATGATTTCGAAAAAGAACTTGGCAAGTATGTTTCAATTGAATTTGAATCAACGATATTAAGAACTCTTCGTATGCGCATGCGCTTTGCTAAAACAAATATTGCAGCGTCAATTAGTGTCGTTACACGTCCTGACATAGGATCATATTTTGAAAACGCCGTCGTGGACTTAAAAAATGACTGCAAAAAATATCAATCTCAAGAAATCAACCTTGATGAAGTTCCCTAATAACCACTGACCCAATCGCGGGGGTCGCAAAGCTCAACGAAGCGTTCGGTTTTTGCACCCCGTGAACCTTTAATGACAACAAAATCACCTGACTTTAAACGATTAAGAAAACTTTGTCCCATAATTTCAGTTAAGTCCGCAGCTACTACATAATTTTGAAATCGGCTGCTGATTAATCCTTTTTCAAAACTTTCATAGTCTTGACCGATAAAATACACGTGATCAAAACCAGAAAGTGCCACTGACTTTCCTAATTCAAAATGCATTTCTTGTGCTTGTGATCCCAGTTCTTTCATTTGCCCGAAGACACCAATTTTTTTACCTATAGTTTTTACCAGGGGAATATTTTCTAATAAAGCTTTCATGCGCGCTTTGTACCCAAATCATCC
>JANOOI010000502.1:0-2079 GCA_031421235.1 Bdellovibrio sp. | reverse complement strand
CGGAACAGGAAGCATAACTAAACGGCAGTCCTCTTCAGGTAAGGGGCTTCCAAAAATACCGAATACAGAAGAGATCGTCGTTGTGGCATCGAACTTAGGTTTGCGTGATTCTGGGCTGTTGTTTTGTGAAGTTGTTGTCATCCCACTTAGTTAGGTGAAAATATCCAAAATTTCAAAGTGATTTCAGTTTTTTACGTACTTTTAGCTACCCGCAGCAATCCATTTAAAACTTGATCAAAAGACCCACTTCATTAATCTAGGCAGGACAAAAAAATACTTTGCTTCTAAAGCAAGGAAAACAGGGAGATTTATGAAAAATCTAGGTTTAATTTTAATAACAGTTTTTGCTATGACCTCAGTTGTGTTTGCACAAAAAGCTAATGTGAACGCGCCACAGGGTGGTTCTTTTGTTTACAACATGAGCGCAGAACCTGAAAGTTTACATCCAATCATGGCCGGCGATCTTTATGAAACTTGGGTTGCCCGATATACCCAAGACTATTTGTGCACTACAGATTTTAACACTTGGGAAATGGTTCCTAGATTAGCCGAAAAATGGGAAATTTCAAAAGACGGTTTAAGCTTTACATTTTTCTTAAGAAAAGACGCTTTCTTTCATAATGGTGATCCAGTCACTGCAGAAGATGTTAAATTTTCATTAGAAGCGATTAGAAACCCAAAACATCAAGCGTTGAACTTAGTTCCTTACTTCGAAGATTTCACGAATGTCGAGATTATCGATACACACACGATTAAATTTGTTTCTAAAACAAAGTATTTTCAGTCGTTGAACACTCTGTGTACGAATTTAGTTATTTTATCTAAAACGGCTTATGGTGATATAGCAAAGTCAGTTAAGATGTTGAAGGATGTTGTAGGAGCTGGCCCCTACAAATTAGAAAAATACGACAAAGGTCAATCGATCACACTTAAAAAAATGGATAACTGGTACGGCAAAAATGTACCAGCATTGAAAGGTTATTATAATTTTGAAAAGATTATTTTTAAATTCACTAAGGATGATAATATCTTGGTTGAAAAATTAAAAAAAGGTGATTTAGATTATGCTGAATTTAATTCAACGGATGGTTTTTTAAAGGCATCTGGCAAGCCCTTTAAGCCTAAAACTGAATTAGCAAAATCGACAATTTTAGCAGTTAAAAATGATATGCCCAAATCATACGGATACATCGGTTTCAATTTTAAAGATCCAATCTTAGCAGACCACAGTGTTCGTTTAGCGTTCGCGCACTTAGTTAATCGTGCCGAAATGAATAAAAAATTCTCTGAAAATTTAAATGATTTAGCAAACGGACCAGTGCCCGTGAATTCAAAACAAGCTGCTGATATGAAGCCCATCGAATTTAGCCCGAAAAAGGCTAAAGATCTGTTAACAAAAGCGGGCTGGTCAGATTCAGATAAAAATGGAATTTTAGATAAAGTCATCAATGGCCAAAAAACTGATTTACGCTTATCGATGATTTACGCGAATAAAGATTCTGAAAAACAATGGACAATTGTAAAAGAAGACTGCAAAAAAGCAGGGCTAGAATTAGAACTTAAATTGTTAGAGTGGAACACATTTGTTAAAACAATTGATGAGCGTAAAATGCAATTGTGGGCTATGGGTTGGGGCGGCGGAGACGTCGAAATGGATCCGAAACAAATTTGGCATTCATCATCTGCATCTAAAGGTGGATCAAATTATGGAAGTTACGCTAACGCCGAAGTCGATAAATTAATTGATGAAGGTCGCCAAGAATTAGACCTAGCTAAAAGAACAGTAATTTTTAAGAAAGCTTACACACTTATTGCTGAAGATGTACCGTATGTATTTTTATTTAATCGTAAATACGAATATTATGCGATTTCTAAAAAAGTTAAATCGCCTGCAGATACTTTTAAATATGATTTCGGTTACAGAACATGGTGGAGTGCTCAGAAATAATCTATGTTCGTATATATTCTTCGACGTCTGCTATTAGCAATACCCACATTTATAGGGATCACATTGGTGACTTTTTCGATCATCAATGCGGCCCCCGGTGGACCCATCGAGCAAAAATTGCAAAAAATTCG
>JANOOI010000501.1:0-2529 GCA_031421235.1 Bdellovibrio sp. | reverse complement strand
AGATTTAAAAACAAAATATTTTTATACATAAACCACCCCAGTATTACATGATTAACTTTATATAATATTTTGCTTTTGTGTTTATTTTTTTAAAAGTGTATCTACATGATACATTTCGTATGATGCGCTTATTACTAATATTACATAAATGACTCGGTTTAGAACGGTTGATTGATATTAGAGATTTTAAGAGCCAGAATCTTTTTCTTGATGTTAAGTTGAAAATAATATCTTTAACTAAAACTTATTTTTAAACATCATGGATTCAACGGGAATAGATTTTTTCTCGTTGTATTTTGCGGAAGCTTTTTTGTTATACAAATTATTCACTTCGCCTTTGATATCAAAATAGATCAGTTGACCAATCGGCATACCGGCATAGACACGAACCGGTTGTTTGACCGATATTTCTAGTGTCCAGTGATTACAGAACCCCACATCACCTTTGCCAGCAGTCGCATGGATGTCGATACCTAAACGTCCTACGCTTGATTTACCTTCTAAAAAAGGCACGTGAGCGTGGGTTTCAGTGTATTCGTAGGTTACCCCTAAATAAAAAGCTGTCGGTTCTAGAACAAAGCCTTCAGGTGGGATTTCAAATGTTTTAATTTTATTATGTGATTTTGCATCAAGGACTCTGTCTTCGTAGACAGCCAATGTTCGACCTAAATGGACGTCGTAAGAATTAGTTCCTAGACATGAAATATTAAAGGGCTCCACTTTGATGAGCCCTTTTTCCATACAGTTTAAAATCTCTTTATCAGTTAGAATCATTGCTGATTAAACTACTTAGTTTCTCTATGGACTGTGTGTTTTTGCATATTAGGGTTATATTTTTTCTTCTCTAAACGACCTGGTGTTTTAGTTTTATTTTTAGTCGTTGTGTAACGAGATACTGGCTTGCCAGCAGCTTTTGCTTCTGTGCACTCAAGTGTAACGATAATGCGGCCTGATTTTTTTGCCATAGTAGACTCCGTTTTCTGTAACTTTTAACAAGGAATTATATAAGAAGATTTACACTGACCTGTCAATGAATTATACCAATATAGAGGTGTGTGATGAAATTTAGATCTCTATTCATGCTAACAGTCCTACTGGTCAGTTGTGCTACACGGGCCCAGATCTATGACTCTTCCGGAATACAAAAGCTGACTTTAGATCAAGCCGTAGCGTCTATTTCTGCCGGAACCATCTTAGTTATTGGTGAAGCTCACGGCCAAACCTTAGTTCGTGATCAACAAATAAGCATTTTAAGTGCATTGCGGGCTAAGGGTCACAAAGTCTCTGTGGGAATGGAATTTTTTTATTATCCTGACCAGGCCATCGTTCAAGACTATCGAAACGGTTTAGTGACTAACGAAGACTTTAAAAAAGCCGTGGGATGGACAGGTCTTGATATCGGTCTTTATACCCAGCAATTACTTTTTCCTAGAAATGAATTCGGCGAAGTAGGTCTTGCTATCAATAGCCCGAAAACCTTAACTCGACAAATATCGCAGCAGGGGTTAGCTGGATTATCTGAAGATCAAAAAAAATTAATGCCACCCGATTACTTGCAAGGAAATGAACAGTATCGCGAACGATTTTACGACGTCATGAGCGGCGGGCATGTTCCGGATTCTAAATTAGATAACTATTTTCAAGCGCAGTCGACGTGGGATGAAACCATGGCCTGGCAAAGCCTTGAATTTATGAAAGATCACACTGATCAAGTTTTTGTGATCATCGTTGGTGAATTTCATGTGCAATACGGTGGTGGATTGCCTGCAAGCCTTGCTAGACGGATCAAGATGATGGGTTTAGGCGAAAAGCTAAGTGTAAAAACGATTTCCCAAATTTTTACTGAAGGTTTAACGTCTGATGAAATCACAGAATCTATTTTGCCATCAGTGAAGTACGGCCCACGTGCTGATTATTTATTTTTGGTGAATCCGTAAAATTTCAGCTACGAAATCAGTCGATTTTTTCATTTTAGAAAAAAAATCATTTTCTGCTGTGATAATATGACGACGTGGGTGACCATTCCAGCTAAGTTTAATTTTTTCATTTAAAGATAAAGCCTCTTGAAAAGATTCGGTGCGAATAGGATTCGTCGTATCGTAATCAACTAACTTGGCGGTATCTAAATGCAGAACCCAATCATATTTGGCTAATTCTTTTTCGCGATCAGATCTGATGGTTTTAAAAAAATGCTCTTCCGTGTCGGGCCAGTAAGCCATTGAATCTAATGATCCACGATCACACACAATCAAAGCTTCAGGATAATTTTCAACAAGTAAGGATTCTAGCTGGCGCTGTGTTTCAAAAATCGCCATTTGCGCATGAAAAAAACCTGAATAATTTTTTAATCGGGGAAAACCACCAGAATACAAAATTGTAGCCGCTTCTGGGGCTACTTTTATTTTTTGACCGAATTCTTTTTTAAGAACTTCAATCAATGTGGTTTTACCGCCCGACGGCCCACCAGTGATGACTAGTTTTTTGGGTGTTATTGTTGTTGGTGAAGTTGTATACTGAAGCATATTATTC
>JANOOI010000500.1:0-4748 GCA_031421235.1 Bdellovibrio sp. | reverse complement strand
CGGCTGTCGTGCCCGAAACACCAGTGTCAACTTCATCAAATAAATAAGTTCTTGGGTAATCTGATTGGCCTAATGATTTTTTCAATGATAATAAAATTCTTGATAATTCCCCACCACTGGCAGCCTTAGATAATGGCTTTTTGGGATCTTTCGGTGATGTCTGAGATAAAAATTCAAGATCAGTAATTCCTGTTGATGTTAGAGCTAATAATTTATCAACTTGAATATCAAAAGTAACACCTTTCATATTTAAATCTAATAATTCGTGATTTACTTTTTCTGTTAATTTTTTAGAAATTGTAGCACGTGTTTTATGTAGATCTTCAGCTAATTTTTTAAGTTCAAGTTCTAATAACGAAGATTTTTTTCTAAGTTGTTCAAGATGTTGATCGCTATTTTCTAAGGCTTTAATTTCATCGGCCATTTTTGTAAAGACATTAAAAAGTTGATTTAAATCATCACCGTGCTTTTTCTGTAATTTGCGAATTTGACTTAATCGTGATTCTTTTTGATCTAACAATTCGGGATCGGCATCGATTTTATTCACATAACTTCTGACTGCAAACAAAGCATCATCAATCAAAGTTTGCGCTTGAGGAATCGCATTCAGCATGTCTGACAAGGCGGGATCAATCGCAGCCATTTCTTGTGCTTTTTTAGTTAAAGCTTTTAGCCGGCCAGAAATTGATCCGTCATCTTGATAAACCATATCGTCGCAGAAATCAGCGAATTGAATCAATCTAGAAGAGTTTTTAAGTTTTTTAATTTCAGATTCTAATTCAAGATCAATTTCTAAATTTAGATCTAATTTTTCAAATTCTTGAAACTGAAATTTTAAGAAATCTAAACGCTGAACTGCATCTTGAGATTTTTTTTCAAAATCTGTGATTTCTTTTTTTAGTTCAACCCATGTGGTGTATTTATTTTCATAATTAATGCGTTTATCGCTGTGATTTGCATATTGATCTAATAATTCTAAATGGTAAGTTTTAGACAATAAATTTCTGTTTTCGTGCTGGCCCGTCATTTCAATTAACGGCGCATTAGGCCCTGTGACTTCAATCAGTGGCGCTACGGTATCACGCAAAAGTGATAACGGGGATAGTGTGCCATTTAAGTAAACTTTAGATTTATCACCGGCTGAAATAATTCGGCGAACTATCAACTGGTGATCATCGACTTCTATACCTAAGGATTCTAAATGATTTTTTAAATCCGGTCGATTTTTAATTGAAAAAGAACCTTCTACCGTCGCCTTCGTGCAGCCAGTTCGAATTGTGTCTGCGGATGCTTTTTCGCCCATAAGCAGCGCTAAACTTTTTAGTAAAACAGATTTTCCAGATCCTGTTTCCCCAGATAAAATATTAAGACCTTTTTGAAATTCAATATGTAATGAATCGATAATGGCAAATTGCGAGACTTTAAGTTCTTGAAGCATAACGATCTCCAAATTTTAATTTTTCTTTTAATAAATTGAAAAAATTGTGTCCTGGTTGGCGAATCATCACGTGATCTGTTTCGCAGCGGCTAATGGTGACTTCATCGTCCGATGACAAATCTAAAACTTTTTGACCATCAACAATTAAGTGCGCTGTGCTAGTTTGTTTTTCAAGTTTAAGAATTAATTTTCGATCATCGGGGAAAATCAACGGGCGACTTGTCAGTGAATGCGGAGCCACTGCTGTTAGCACAAGACCTTTAACATCCGGGTGAAGTACAGGACCGCCTGCCGCTAAATTGTAGGCTGTAGAACCCGTTGGCGTCGATATGATTACACCATCGGCTTTGATTTGATTAACTAACGAATCATCAAAATAAATCGCTGTGCTAATGAGTTGTGAAAAAGAACATCGTTCGATAACAATATCGTTAAGGGCATCAAAAGCGATTCGTTTACCAGATTTTAATTTAACTGAAGTATGTATTCGTGCTCGTGATTGCATAACCATTTTATTTTTTAAACTGTCATCTATTAATTCCATGACGTTATCAGCGGAATGCGCTGTTAAGAAACCCAAAAATCCCATGTTAAAACCTAAAATAGGAACGGGGTTACCTTTAAGAAGTCTAACCGCGCGCAAATATGTTCCATCGCCACCTAAAACGATCAGTAAGCTCATGTCTTTAAGTTCATTTGAACTGATCAATAGTGTTGTGCCATCAAGTTGTTTTTGTTCTGGTGCCGTAAAGACCTGAATTTTTCGACTTTTTAATTTCGCCACAACTTTTTTAGCCATACGAACAGCTTCTGGTGAATGTATTCGGTATACCAAAGCTATTTTTTTATGATCTTTCAGTTTAAGAACTTTTTCTTTCATTTATGTTTCCTTAACCATTTTCACAAGCTTTTTTTATAGGCTCATGTTCTCTACAATATTTTAGATCAGACCATCACGTTTAAGTAACGATGTCGGATCCGGTTCTCGTCCACGGAATTCCTTGTATAAATCCATCGGATGAGCCGTGCCACCGCGGCTTAAAATAGAATCTTTAAATTTTTGACCGATGTCTTTATTAAATAAGCCTTTTTCTTTAAAGTATTCAAACGCATCAGCATCTAAAACTTCAGCCCATTTGTAAGAATAATAACCCGCTGAATAACCTCCACCAAAAATATGACTGAAGCTACACGACATATTCTGGCCAGCTTCACGTTGTAGTAAACGTGTTTTAGTTGTGATTTGATCTTCGAACGAATCGACATCTTTAATTTGTGATGGATCAGCGGTATACCATTTCATATCTAACCAAGAGAACGATAATTGTCGAAGACTCATCCAGCCGGCTTGAAACTGATCTGATTTTTTAATTTTAGCGACAAGTTCTGCTGGAATAGTGGCACCCGTTTCGTAGTGTTTCGCAAATAAATCTAAACTTTCTTTTTCTTTGATCCAGTTTTCCATGATTTGTGATGGTAGTTCTACAAAATCCCAATATACATTTGTTCCTGATAATGATTTGTATTTACACTGCGATAATAAGCCATGCAAAGCATGACCAAATTCATGAAACAAAGTGCTGACTTCGTCATAACTTAAAAGTGACGGTTTAGTTGCTGTGGGCTTCGTGAAATTACAAACGATACTGACATGCGGTCGTTGTATGTCTTTACCCCATAAACCTTGCTCACGAAAACTTGTCATCCATGCGCCACCTTTTTTGGTTTCGCGCGGGAAAAAGTCCATATAAAATAAACCAATATAGTTTTTAGTATCTTCTTCAAAAACCTCATAGGTTTTAACATCTGGGTGATAAACCGGAATGCCTTCGACGGGTTTAAATGTTAAACCAAACAAACGCCTAGCGTGTTCAAAAACACCTTCGATGACGTTTTCAAGTTTAAAGTACGGGCGAAGTTCTTCTTCATTGAATGCATATTTTTTTTCTTTTAATTTTTCAGAATAAAAAGCAAAGTCCCACGGTTTGATTTCGTCTTGTGAAGCTTTGTCCCCCCCGTTGACGTTGAGACCTTCAATTTCATTACGAAAGTTTTTAACTTCGTCTAAATCTTTTTTAGCAGCAGCCAGTGACGGTGTAATTAATTTCTCTAAAAAATTAAAAACTGTTTCAGCATTTTGTGCCATTCTTTCTTCCAATGCATATTCGGCATAGTTTTTAAAACCTAAAATTTGCGCACGTTGGTGTTTAAGCTGAACAATTTTAAGAACTGTTTTCTGATTATCAAAAGCATCATTGAAACATTTTGCAGACGTTGCTTTCCATAATTTTTCACGTAAAGAACGATTGTTCGCATAAGTCATAAACGGAATCATCGACGGACCATGTAAAGTCACAAGCCATTTGCCTTTTTGGCCTTTAGCTTCTGCAGCTAAGGCAGCGGCTTCGATAGCGCCCTCAGGTAAACCATCAAGATCTTTAATATCAGTGATCCACATTTCAAAAGCATTTGTTGCTTTTAGAACATTTTCAGAAAACTGCGGGCTTAAAGTTGAAAGCTCTTGATCTAGATTTCGTAGCTGTTCTTTTTTTTCCGGCGTTAGTAGCGCACCGTTTCTAGAAAAGTCCTTAAACATTTTCTCAGTTAACTTTAATTCTTCGCCAGTTAGATTCAATTTTTGACGATTTTCAAAAATAAATTTAACTTTGTTAAAGATATCGGGATCAAGTGATACATCCGATGAAAACGCAGATAGCATTTGGGAAATCTTTTGGGCTAAGGCTTGGTGGGCTTCATTGGCTTCGGCTGAAAACAAATTAAAATAAACCGATGAAATGCGATCTAGTTTTTCTGACGATGTTTCTAAAGCCAGTATTGTATTTTCAAAAGTTAGATTTTTTTCAGCTTTAATATTTGCTAAATTAGCTTGCGCTTCTTTGATGGCAAATTCTAAAGCGGGGATGTAGTGCTCAGTTTTGATTTCTGCAAACGGAACTGATTGATCTTTGTGAGTAAAATTTTTAAGTAGGGGATTCGTTGCAGCTATCTCTGCCGAGTCCACTTTTAAATTCGCGTTTGTAATAGTCGTCGTGTTTTGATCTGTCATAATGTCTCCAGTGGGCTGCTTAAGCTATAAAGTCTGCTAAGCTAAGACCCACTGTGAATTATGAATTATTTTTGGCTATGAATCGATTAAAAATTGCGTGTTATAAAGGAAAAGTGACCCGCCATAGCTGTTCCTGATATGTGCCGTAGAAATCGACTGCCGATATTTACGAGCGAGAACACTAACGAAAAGCAGCGCCGCTTGATTGAGTTCCATTGACACATAGTCCAATTGCCGACCCAC
>JANOOI010000499.1:0-1736 GCA_031421235.1 Bdellovibrio sp. | reverse complement strand
AAGCCTTTTAAGAAAGGTTTTCTTGGGCTGTATTTTCCAGATGTGATGAAAAGCCAAATCAATATTTTTAAATAACCCAAGTGTTGCCACAACTAAAAACAAAAACCCCGTGAATCCAACAGTACTGAACTGAACTTGGCTGATTGTTGTCTTTAAATATTTAGTCACTGTTGATCCTGTGGCATCTTTTAATGAATCTAAAATTAAAGCTTCAGCTTTTGGGTAATAATTTTCCAAACCACCAATAGATTGAAATAAGGCCAGAACAATCAGTAAAAAAGGGATAATTGAAAATAATGTCGAAAAAGCTAAACTAGCTGCAGCAAATCTGATTTCATCAAATTCTTCCCTCAGTTTATTGAAAAACTTTTTGATAAGATCTTTATTGATTGCTACAGCCAAAATTTTTCCTCGGTTTGATATTCAGATTTGTCAGGAATAACCACAGCAGCGTCGCAGTAAGGATCATGTTCAAAAAAGTAATATGTTTTTTTAGTTTGTGATAATCCTAAAAGTTTTAATTTTTCTTCGATGATTTGTAAAGGATTTAAATCATAACCCATAATCCACGCTGAACGAATATGCGTTGAAGTGGGGATGACATCCCCGCAATAAATTAAGCGGCTGTTATCGTCTTCAATAATGACAGCTTGGTGACCTTGGGTATGACCATTTGAAATAAAAAATTCAATGTTAGGTAAGATATTTTTTTCATTTCCATCAATCAAGATCAATTGGTTGTGGTCTATTAGCGGTTGAAAATTAGCCGGAAAATAACTGGCCTTTTCTCTGACGTTGGGGTTTTTAGCCGTATCTAAATTTGATTTTTGAACATAATACTTGGCTTTAGGAAACGTCGGTATGATTTGGTCATTTCTGAATGTTGTTGATCCCCCTGCATGATCAAAATGCAAATGAGTTAAAATCACATCCGTAATATCTTCGGGATTTATATTGTGATTTTTTAATGATTTTAAAAGACTGGGTCCTTGATCATCAACATTGTACATCGTCTTAAATTTAGTTCCTAATTTATCACCGTACTTGGCTATAAAATCAGACCCATTACCTGTATCAATTAAAATTTTTCGATCTTTTGATTTCAGTAACAAAGCCCGGGCTTCCATTTGAATGCGGTTTTGATCATCTGTTGGATTTGTTTTTTCCCAAAGCACTTTAGGCACAGTGCCGAACATGGCTCCGCCGTCTAGGCCAAATTCACCTGTAGGAATCGGACAGATCTCATAGTCAGCAATTTTTAAAATTATTTTTTTAGGCTTGTGTGGATTCATCAGTTAACTCTTGTAAGGTTTTATCAAAACGAGATATGTCATTTTCGTCGGTCAAATCATCAGGCACAACCGCTGGATTAATTGTTCTAACCCAAGCGATATAATTTTTGTAAACTTCATTGATATCAGTTGGTGGCTGCACAGGTCCAATGTGAACAGTTAATTTACCAGGCTTAGCAAAAAAAGCCCCTTTCGGCCAAAGTTTTAAATTACCATCGATATAAATAAATAAAATTGGAGTCTTCGTTTTTTCTGCAAAAATACTAATGCCTCTTTTGAATTCCTGAACTTTACCATCTTTGGATCTGGTGCCTTCAGGGAAAATAATTAGCCACATGCGATCAAGATCTTTTAGTAAAGTTAAGATCAATTGAACAGCTTCGCCTTTTTTGTCTTTTCTGTCGATGGGGATTGCGCCCAGGCAATGTTGCGAAAAAAAAGTAA
>JANOOI010000498.1:0-10470 GCA_031421235.1 Bdellovibrio sp. | reverse complement strand
CCCAACACCAGCTGAAATACTAAAAGGTATGCCAGCAACTATGAGCCCGATGACTCCTCCGACCAAAGCTAGTGGCACACACATGAAAATAATTGCGGTTTCTAGAACATTCTTAAATGCCGCGTAAATCATAAGAAGCACCAAAAGCAGCGCTAATGGAGCCAATATTAATAATCTATTTTTTGCTTCATTCAGATTTTTAAAATTCCCACCCCATTCCATATAATATCCTGGTGGTAATTTTATGCTGTCCTGAACTTTAGCCTGAGCTTCATCAACAAAAGATTCTGTATCGCGGTCCCTTGGATTTATAAGAACTGCAATTCTACGCTTAGTTTGCTCACGACTAAATGAACTGTAAGCTTCAACAAATTTAAGATCTGCAACTTCACTTAATGGTAAAGTCGCATTTCCTGCAATTCCCACGGGTAGGCTTTTGATAGCTTGCATATTACTTCGATCTTCATCTTTAAGCCGGATGACGATCGGAAACTTCTTCATGCCATCATAAAACGTTCCTACTTCATGACCACCCATTGCAACACCGATAGTTTCTAAAACTTCCTTGGATGAAACATTCATTCGCTTTAATTTTTCCTTATTCGGAGAAACATCAAGTACCGTGACTGTCCCTTTGGCTTCAAGTTCGACATCACCAGCACCTTTTACTTTTTGAATAACAGCAATAGCTTGCTCGGCGATTTCAGTAATCTTAGCTTGGTCTTCACCAAATATTTTTAATGAAATGTCAGCCCGAGTCCCTTCCATTAATTCATTAAATCTCAATTGAATAGGTTGGCTGACTAAAATACGCTGTCCTGGAGAAGTTTCCTCGAGTTCTTTAACGATGGCTTGAATAAGTTCAGCTTTAGTTCTTCTTTTTCCATTAATCTTCGGCCATTCTTTAGTTGGCTTTAACATCAAATAAGTATCAGCAATATTTGGCCCCATCGGATCAGTTGAAATTTCAGCCGTTCCAATCCTAGCAAATACATCTTTAATTTCCGCAAAACTTTTAATGATATTTTGTGAGCGTTCTTCAAGAGCCACTGAGTGAGAAATTCCAATCGTGACTGGACGAATAAACTGAATAGCAATCGATCCTTCGTCCATTTGTGGTAAGAATTCTCCGCCTAGTTTTGTAAAAAGAATTGTACCAACAACAACCGAGGCAATTCCTATTGTGATCACGGCTCGTCTTGATTTTAAGCTCCAATCAAGTGCTGGCTGGTAAATTTGATAAAGTTTTAACATAATCCAAGGCTCTTTATCTTCAACTTTACCTTTTAAAATTAAACTGGCTAAAGCTGGAACAAAAGTAAACGAGAGGACTAGCGCTGAGAAGATGGCAAAAATAAATGTTGCAGCCATCGGTATAAACATTTTTCCTTCAATGCCCACGAAAGCAAATACCGGAAGAAAAACAACAATGATAATTAATTCACCAAATCCAGCTGATTTACGAATCTCTAAAGTTGCTTCATGCACTGATTTTTTAAGTTCTTGGCTTGTTAATTGTCGTTTTAAACTTTGGGTGTTGTCATGAATTTTTCTGACACAGTTATCTAATACAATAACTGCACCATCAACAATAATACCAAAATCTAAAGCGCCAAGACTGACTAAATTTCCTGAAATTCCAAAATAGCGCATTAAAATAAAAGTAAATAATAATGATAACGGAATAATGATAGCTGTTATCAAAGCTGCTCTGATATTTCCAACAAGTAAAAATAAAATAATAATAACAAGTGCAGCACCCAATATGAGATTGTGCTCCACTGTTCTTAGTGTAGCGTTGACTAAATCAGACCGATTATACACGGTTTTAATTTCATAGCCTTCGGGTAAGCCTTTTTTAATTTCTTCAATCTGTTCTGCGACACGTAGTGAAACTGATCTTGAGTTTTCACCTAACAACATTAAGGCAGAGCCTACGACAGCTTCTTTTCCATTATGTAAAGCGGCACCAGTTCTAAGTTCTTTGCCTATTTCAACAGTTGCCACATCAGCAATAGTTATAACACTTGCATTTTCAAGCGTGCGTATCGGAACATCTTTGATATCTTCAATCGATTTAAATAAACCAAAGGCCTGAACTAAAAACTGATCGGCAGTTTGTTCAACATAACCCCCACCGGCATTTTTATTAGCTGATTCAATAGCTTCTTCGATATCAGAAAAATGAATTCCTAATGCTGACATTTTTTTCGGATCTGGATGGATCAAATACTGTTTTTCGTGGCCACCGATGGTGTTAACTTCTGCAATACCTTTTACAGTGAGCAATCTAGGTTTAATGTACCAATCTTGAAGTGCTCTGATCTCAGAAAGCTGCTCTAATCTTTTTACGCCTGTAGCTGGAATTTTAGCTTCAACAACATAATGATAAATTTCACCCAATCCAGACGTTACAGGGCCTAATTCTGGTGACACCCCGACTGGCAAATTTTTTGAAACGCCTTGTAATCTTTCTGTTACAAGTTGCCGTGCTCTGTAGATATCTGTTCCTTCTTCGAATGCAACTGTCACTTGAGAAATTCCAAAACGTGTGATCGAACGAACCTGTGTAACACCCGGAATACCGTTAAGTGCCGTTTCAACTGGAACAGTGACTGTTCTTTCAATCTCTTCGGGGCTTAGTGCTTCAACAGCCGTGTTAACTTGAACTTGGATATTTGTGATGTCAGGGACTGCGTCTATCGGTAATTTATTAAAAGCAAACCATCCAGCCACAGCAACTAAAGCTGTAGCAAATATGACAAGCCATCTTTGTTTAATCGAAAACCAAACTAATTGTGAAATCATTTAATAATCCTTTAACTTAATGTGCACATGAATCAACAGTGCCACTGTTTAGATCAGCATCAGTCATCCGTACAAAATGAACTCCTGCTGTTACAACTTCATCACCTGATTCCAAATCAGCAGATTCAATTACTGCAAACTGGCTGTCTTTGGAAATGACTTTTACTAACACCATTGTTAACCAACCATCAAATCGGCGGTAAACCATGAAGGATTGTTTAATATTAACTAATGATGACTGAGGGACTTTCCATCTGGAGCTTTGATCTAGTTTGACGAATTCTATATCTAAGGTTTTTATCGCTTTTACTGATAGTTTAAATCCGTCTTCTTTACTGTAAGCTTCAACAGCTTTTCCGGCTCCATATTGTGTAGATATTGCTTCTTCGCCAGAAGCAAATACATTTAACGAAATCAAAAGTCCTAATAAAATTTTAATCATAAAGTCTCCGAAAAAATTGTGCCATCGATTTTTCGAATATGCCAAAGAGCTTGAATAGCTTTTAGCTCTCTTAAATTGCGGCTACGGATAAGTTCTGAACGCTGTCTGTGAAATTCAATAAGAAGTGATCCCGAGATCAAACCTCTTTGGGCTAAGTTTTGGTTGCGAGTAAAATCTTTTTCTATTGACTGAACAGCTGGTGCTTCTTTTAAAGATTCAACAGCGCTTTTGTAAACTTTTATTTGCTCAATTCTTTCATGACTGTCTTCCCTAGCTGTTAAGTCTGCACCTTTTTCAAATCGTGTGACACCACGGCTAGCGTAAGCGCGGCCTCCGCTATTAAGGCTAAAAAAAGGCAAATCCATAACTAGGCGAAACCCATATAAAGTTTCGTTATTATTATCTGTTTCCTCTTTTTTCATAACTGCGCCCAGTTTAAGTTCTGGCCATGTGTTAGCTCTTGCAGATGAAAGTTCTGCCAATGCTAAATTTTTTTCGGCTAAAGCTTTTTTCATAGCTGGTGATTTTAAATCCGAATTTATTTTATCTACATTGCTTATTTGCGGCCAGTTTTCATAAGCCATTGGTAAGATGCTTTTTAGTTCCGACAAAGAATGTCCTGTGGATACATGAAAGAAATGTTCTAATTCGCGCTCTTCATCCAGTGATTCAGCAGATTTCATTTTCGCATCAGCCAGTGCCATTCGGTAAACAGATAATGTGACTTGTTGTTCTGGTGGTAGCGTCGGGCGACTTGCTTGCTGAGAAATAATTTTTTGTAGTGTTTGAATCGTGTTGTTTAGAATCGATTTCTCAAACTCTAACTGTCTTAGACGATATAAATTCTTAACAGTTTCTCGGATGACATCAGCTTGCACATCATTTTGCATCGCTTCAGCAAGACTTACCTGTGCACGGGCCGAATCAATTTTTGATGATCTTTTCCCACCCCACTGGATTTTTTGCAGCAACCCAATTTCAGTGCTGTTGGCATTATCTTTACCATTTGCGATATCTACATCCAGTTCGGGGTTTGGAAACTGACCCTCAGCATCTGGTAAAGTACTTGCTTGTGCTGTGGCTAAAATTGCTCTTTGAGCCTCTGGGTTACTTCGGACTGCGCAGCGAATGACATCCATTGTTGTTTTTGGCAGTTCGCACTCAGTGTGGCTGCCATGCATGTGTCCAAGATTTTCTTGGGCCTTTAGATTAAAACTAATCAGTATAAATATGAAAAATAAGCGCATAATGTACCTCAGGGGGGCCGATTAAATCGGCAAAATAATAAGTCAATAGATCAAGCCAGAATAAGATCTAAACTTTTGGAGGTCGCTTTAAAGATTTAATAAATGTAGATGGAATATAAAATTGATAAAAAGTTTGTGAGCGTAAAGAATCAACTTTAACAATTGGCTGAGAAACAAGGACTGCAATTAAATGTTGGCATGAGTGACATTGTTGACAAAGATCATGATTTTCATGTTCGCATGATTTATGTTCATCAGCATTTTCTGCCGAAATACTGTGATCAGTAACAAAAAAGCTATTTGAGCCTAATTTATAAAATTCATTTTTTTTCACTTCAACTGACGGAGACGCAATGCAAGCGTCAAACGCTGCTGTAAATACTATTATTAAGATCAAAATAAATTTCATACTCTCCAACCCATGAAACCAATTATATTAATGAATTTTAGAAAAGTACAACTTATAGAACGCTTGCAATTTTAACAACATCCAGCATTTTTTGAATTATGATTTTTGCAAATTTTTTCATCAGCAGGTTGCTTTGATTCTGCTGTTTGCTGCGCTGATTGATCTAACTTTGCTTCAGCTCTTGCTGTTAGTCTTTCAGAAACTAGACTAGCTTCACCACTTTCACGGGCATGACTTGTGACTGCTGCTAATACGACTAATGAGATCATTACTAATTTTTTCATATTTTTACCCTCATGAACTTAATTGTTCACTTGTCCTTCTACTGAGTACTAGGTCTGAGGTTTAATATTTGTGACAAAATACGGTTAAAAACAATTACAGCGCTATCTGAATGCCGATTTCAATGACTCTATCTTTCGGAAGCTGAAAATAATCTGAAGCTGAAATTTCGTTTTTTGAAATAATTGAAAAAATCTTTTCTCTCCAGATAGCCATTCCAGGAAAATCCGTTGCATAAAGACTTTCTTTGCCAATGATAAAGCTTACGTTATCAACGCTTAGCTGAAGGTTCCCTAATTTCAGATTTTCAATTTCTTTGGGAATGTCTGGTTGTTCTAAATAGCCGTACAGCAAAATGATTTGATAATTATCATCGGACAAAGGCAATACCTTGATTCGCTCGGTAGCCACTACATAGGGCACACTGTCTGTTTGCACTGTTAAAAAAACAAGATTCTGGTGAACAGATTTAAAATGTTTGTAAGCGTGTACTAGTGACGAAGGTGTGTGCATTAAACTTCGATTCAGGTAAACGGCAGTTCCTTCGATGCGATTTGGATTTTTAGATTTTACCTCGTTCAGAAAATCAGCTAAGAGAATTGTTTTTTCCTCTTGGCGAACGCCTAAAAGCACCCGGCCCCGGTTCCATGTTGTCATCAGAGTGAACCCAACAATACCAACTAATAAAGGAAACCAACCCCCGTCTAAAATTTTAAGTAAATTTGCACCCCAAAATGCCAAATCAATCACTAAAAAAATTCCACAAATAGATCCCGCAGTTAAGCGGCTCCAGTTCCATTTTTCACGGGCCACAAAATAAAATAAAATGGTTGTGATCACCATCGTCGTTGTCACAGCCAATCCGTAAGCAGCGGCTAAATTGCTTGAAGTCTTAAAAGTTAAAACCAAAGCAATACTTCCAACCATAAGCAGTCGATTCATGTTTTTCACATAGATCTGGCCTATTTGATGTCTTGATGTATGTGAAATATGAAACCGCGGAAGATATCCGTTTTGTACGGCTTGTAATGTTAAAGAGAAAACTCCGGTGATTAAGGCTTGTGAGGCAATGGTCGTAGCCAGTGCCGCAAGCAACACCAGCGGATAAAGTGCCCACTGGGGCGCAAGCAGATAAAATGGATTTTCAATGGCCTGTGGATTTCTCAATAGTAAAGCCCCTTGGCCGAAGTAATTCAAAGTCAGCCCTGGAAGAGCGACAAAAAACCAGGCTTGCTTAATCGGCTTAATACCAAAATGCCCAAGATCAGAATACAGCGCTTCTCCGCCGGTAACGACTAAAAATACAGATCCTAAAACAACAAACCCGTACCATGCATTGGTCTGAAAAAATGAAATAATATAAACTGGGTTGATGGCTTTAAAAATTTCTGGCGTTTGAATAATGCTTACAATCCCCAACACCCCTAACACTATAAACCAAGTCAACGTCACGGGTCCAAAAATTTTACCAACCGTGGCTGTCCCTTTTTTTTGAATCGAAAAAAGACCAACCATGATCGCGACGGTTATCGGAATAATATAAGGATTAAAAATCGGGGTAATTAAGCTAAGACCTTCAATAGCACTTAAAATCGAAATTGCCGGAGTGATCATTCCATCACCATATAAAAGGGCTGTTCCAAATAATCCCAGCAAAATCAAAAACGTTTTTGTTTTTGTTTTTGTTTTTGTTTTTGGAAGCTTGTCATCATCAGTTTTTTTATCGGGGGTAATCAGTGCGGTTAAAGCTAGAATTCCGCCTTCGCCTTTATGATCAGCCCGTAAAATAAAAGTTAAATACTTAATCGAAATCACAATCATCAAAGACCAAAAAATTAACGAGATAAGTCCGAATACATTTTCTGGAAGTGCCACCATATGATGACCGGGATGAAAGGCTTCTTTAAGGGCGTACAAAGGACTTGTGCCGATGTCCCCGTAAACGACACCAAGTGCCCCAAGCATTAATATGTATTTATATCCAGGTGTTTTATTTGAATCAGAATTTGTATTCGACATAGGTTCAAGATTTAACATGAAACATCTTGGATGTGATGTGTTTTTTTATTCAATTTTAGTAAATCTGCATCAGTAAATTGCATCTACAATAGAAAATGGGTTATTTCGTCACGACAACGAAGTGACCGATACCCAAATCAGAAAGCCAATCTGATCATATTCATTTATAAACTTAGTGGGATTAGTTAAGTGACCAAGTTGCCTACCCCCTGATAAGAGTAAAGTATGTCATTACCACAAAATGAAAAAGTTAAAATTGGCGTTAGCGCCTGCCTGTTAGGTACTAAATGTAATTTCAATGGTGCAGATCTTTTAAGTCCTTTTATCAAAGAATTAGAGGCTCACGACCAAATTGAATTTATCGCATTTTGCCCTGAGGATTCCGTTTTCAAAACGCCTCGGCCTAATCTAAGAATAACAGATGGAGACGGCTATGATGTTCTTGATGGACGAGCTTCAGTTATTAATGAGCTTGGCCAAAATGTAACTTCTATGCAAATTAAGGGAGCTACTGAGTTCTTAAATTATTTAAAAAATGAGAATGTTAGTCACGCTATACTGATGGATGGAAGTCCATCTTGTGGGTCTAATGTTTTGCTTAAAGAAGAAAATTGGCCCAGAGGTGGCTTTAAAAGAGGAGCTGGCGTTGCAGCCGCTCTCTTAAGACGAAATGAAATTACGGTATTGAGTAGTTTTGACGAGTGCTCGATTAGTCATTTTTTAAAATCAATTCTAAAAAATTTTCACCCCAAACAAGACTTAAAAGATCTTAAAGACATACCGAAATTTAAAGCGCTGTTTGAAGAATCATAAAACACTAATTAACTAAACCAACAATTAGCTTAAAATTTACTAAAAAAATAAAATTAGAGACTCAGCCTGAAATCTTCCGTCATTCTTGTTATTTTTCAGGACCGACGACCTGCCCGTTTATACGGGGAACGTATTCGGACAACACTTTAAACAATAAATCTTTTTGAATGGGCTTAGTCAAATACTCGGTAAATCCAGATTCAAAACATTTCGCTCGCTCTTCTTTCATTGCATGTGCCGTTAATGCGATGATGGGTTTAGAGTATTTCGATTGGCGAAGTTTTTTTGTAGCTTCATGCCCGTCAAGTATGGGCATCTGGATATCCATCAGCACAACATCAAACATTTCAGTCAGAGCAAGTTCAACTCCACTTGCTCCGTCAGAAGCCGTCTTCACTTGCGCTCCTTCTTTGTTCAGATACATGGTGATTAGCATTTGGTTGTCTGGAGAGTCTTCCACCAGAAGTACCTTGAGACCGCGCAAGACTTGGCTGTCTTTATGAAATTCGGGAGGGACTCCTGTGACAATATTCAGCGCATCTACCCCCACAAGCTTTGCATTTGGAAGTAATGTGGACTTCACTTCAATCAAAAAAGTGCTTCCAAATCCCTCCTGGCTTTCGATAAGTTCTAGTTTTCCATCCAGGGCTTCAGCGATGCGTTTTGATAAGACTAAACCTAAACCAGTGCCGCCAAACTTTCGAGTGGTGGATGCGTCTGCTTGAGTGAAAGGTTGAAAAAGTCTGGACATTTGATCTTTTGAAACGCCCACACCTGTGTCTTTGACAGTAAATTTCAAGATAGGGTTTGCAAATGCGATCTTAAGTTCAACATGGCCTTTGTCAGTGAATTTGATCGCATTACCGACCACATTAGTAAGAATTTGTCGCAGTCGCACAGGGTCAGAGCAAATCAAATCGGGAAAAAGAGTGTCGGCGTTGAACTGAAATCCAATTCCCTTTTCTGCGGCTTTAAACTTCATAAGGGAGTTAAAGTCAGTTAGCACTTCACCAAGAGAAAATTGAATACTTTCAACCGTCATCATCCCAGCTTCAACTTTAGACAAATCAAGAATATCATCAATGAGCCTTAAGAGCTGCTGGGAATTACGCTCCACTACAGCCATGTAATTGCGACTTTCTTCAACCGTGTTGGCAGGATTTTTCATAAGATCAGTGAAGCCCAAAATAGCTCCAATAGGTGTTCTAATTTCGTGAGACATATTGGCGAGAAAATGTGTTTTCGAGGTATTTGCTCTTTCGGCGACCTGAACTGCCTGCTCAAGCTCGGCCTGGATTTTCTTGAATTTTTCTAAAAGTTCTTCTTGCTCTTTTTCCGTGGCACGCCGGACTGTGATGTCTCGAATTGCGCTGGAGATCAGCGTACCGCTTTCCGTTTTGAGCGGGCTTAGCGAAATATCTATTGGAAACTCTGTGCCATCTTTCCGCCTGCCGTATAAGTCAGTCCCACGCCCCATCGGTCTTATGCCAGGCTCCGCGGTGTACTTGGTACGGTGATGAACGTGAGAATGATGAAAGCGCTTTGGCATCAGCATTTCCATCGGCTGATTTATTAATTCAGAACGCTCGTAACCAAAAATCGTTTCGGTCTGCTTATTGACCATTTCTATTCGGCCTTCTTGATTGACGATCACGATCGCATCGGGAGCCGTTTCCAGCAGACCACGAAATTTTGCTTCAGTGGCCTTGAGCTCTTTTTTCTGTTGGTAAAGCTCAATGAAAATGTTGACCTTGCTTTTGACTGTATGGGGGTCGAGCGGCTTAAGAAGAAAATCCACGGCGCCGCTTTCATAACCCTTAAACGAAAATTTCTGTTCTTTAGCGGTCGCAGTTACAAAAATAATCGGGACGTTTTTGGTCTTATTCGTCCCTCGCATCAGTTCAGCGAGTTCAAATCCACTCATGTCGGGCATTTGAACATCGAGCAATGCTAAGGCAAATTCATGGACAGCCATGAATTCTAGCGCCTCGGTTCCGGATTTAGCTTTGAAAATAGCAACGTCATCGCGCCTGAGTAATGCTTCTAAAGCGAGAAGGTTATCCTTCAAATCATCGACTAGGAGAATTTTGACACGACTCGAAATAAGAATAGAATTTTCCATTAGTTCTGTTCCAGTTGGGGTATCCGAACTCGAATAAGAGATAACAGTTTTTCGAGATCAACTGGTTTGGAGACATAGTCATTGGCTCCGGCCTCAAGACAGTTTTTTTGATCGTCTTTCATAGCCTTTGCAGTCACGGCAATGATCGGAAGCTGTGCGAATCTTTTTTGCTTTCTGATTTTTCTGGTAGCTTCATACCCATCCATTTCAGGCATCATAATGTCCATAAGAACCAAGTCCATTTTTGGATCTAGGTTAAGCTGATCCAATGCCTCTTTACCATTTCTGCCAACAATGACCGTCGCACCTTTTTGCTCCAGGGCGGAGG
>JANOOI010000497.1:0-2833 GCA_031421235.1 Bdellovibrio sp. | reverse complement strand
TTCGCCATGGCGCTGACACCGACAATGAAAAAATATAAAAAACATTTTAAAGATGAAAGATGGTTAGTGGTCTCTGTGGTCACAGCATTAATGGCTGTGTTTATTTTGCCGCTAACCATTATTATCATTCAAGGTTTAGTCAAAATTAATCAAATGAACGAAAAGGGTATTGATCAATTAGATATTTACAAAAAAGTTGAAACGGCAGTTAACTCTGGTTTGGATTTTGTGAATGACCTTTCTATGCAGTTTCATATTAATATTTTAGAACAAATAAATTTTAAAGCTATTTTACCTAAGGTCACTACTTGGATATTGTCGTTAATTACACAAATGGCTGCAGGAATCCCAAGTTTTATTTTACAATTTATAGTTTTTATTTCGTGTCTTTATTATTTTTTACATTTCCGGATACGATTAAGACAATGGATAATTGATATTAAGTTTTTGCCTGAACAATCCATAATCAATATATCTGATTTTTTACAGAAAACATGTTCGGTTGTTGTGGTTTCGACAGTGCTTGTAGCAGCTGTGCAGGCCTTGATTGTGACAGTAGCAGCAATGGCGGCAGGCTACAGTGATTTCTTGATTCTATTTATGATTATGTTTTTTATGTCATTTATACCAGTGATTGGTTCAGGGCCGCTATCTGTTGCTTTAGCCTTATATAGCTTTATGCAAGGGCATGTTTTTTCTGGAATTATTCTTTCTATTGCAGCATTTGTTGCATCTATTATCGATAACGCAATTAAGACGTACATTTTAAGCGCTCAAGATGATTCAGTTCACCCTTTGATTTCATTACTATCGCTGATTGGTGCCGTAATTATGTTTGGAATTTCGGGTTTATTTTTAGGGCCTATCGTTTCACATTTAGCTTTTTCGATTAGTTCTTTTTTGGCCAAGCAAAAAAAGAATTCTTTAACGGTCGAAGTGGGACAAGGGCCATAATATTTCCGACAATACACAATGCTGAGCCCGCTAGTAAGAACATAGTCCAGTGAAAGTTTTCAAAAAAAGTAGAAACAGCTAATGCAATGATTGGTGAAACCACACTGGTAAATGCAGCTTTCGTTGGACCGATATTTTCAATCAGTTTAATGTATGACCAAAACGAAACAACTGTGCCTAAGATACTTAGGTAAATAAAAGATAAAATAAATTCCTGGGTCACATTGACGTGAAATGATTTTTGGCTAACTAAGCAAAATAGTCCTGTGACGATAGCCCCGTAGAACATACTCCACCCATTGCTAGCCAAAATTGGAATGTGTTGTCTGCGTATCGATGTGGATAATAAATTACCTGCAGAAGCCGACAGGACTCCAACTAGGCTGATGAAAATGCCCGTCAATGACAAAGGGTTTAAACCCCTCTGCAAATACTCATTCAAAGCTATTAGTCCCATACCGAGGAAGCTAACAAGAGCACCAGTGACTACTTTTTTCTCGAACGGAGTATTGAAAAATAAAAAAGCGCCAAACATATTAAAAAAAATTAATGTAGTGTATGTTAGCGCAATGAGCGCCGATGACGCCATGGATGAGGCCCAGTACGTCAGTAAAAAATTAAAACTGAACATGAACAAGCCCTGTAAAAGAAAGCGTACATGTGTTGTCGCTGTGTAATTTAAATTTGTTTTCGTCGCTAAACAAACAACCAGCATGATAAAACTTGAAAAAACAAAACGATAAAACACAGCAACACTGCCATCAGCGTAAGGTATTTGGAATTTTATCGAGATCCAAGTTAGTCCCCAGATCAAAGAGCATGTTAAAAAATAAAAAAGAGTTTTTTGATTAGTCTTCGTCGTCGCTTGATTCATCATCTTCTTCAAGATCGTCGTCTTCATCTTCATCATCTTCAAGATCGTCGTCTTCATCTTCTTCATCGTCTTCGATTTCTGCAGTGGCTTCAATGCGTACAAGCCAACCTTCTTCGTAAGGATCTTCCATCAAAATTGCAGGGTCATCGATAACTTGATTATTGATTTCAATAATAGTGCCTTCGACAGGAGATAAAATTTCGATTGTACCATCATCAGTTTCTAAACTTCCGAAGGCTGTATCAGCATCAACTTTTTCTTGTTCTGGTGGTAAATCAATTGCATTGATTTCTGTGATGTCTTCTAAACCCTCTTCATTTATTCCGATTGTGATAATGCCTTCATTTTCTGAATACCAAAGATTGTGATTAAAATTTTTAACTTTTCCTGCCATGTGATCTCCTTGTATCTGGGTAGAAATGTCTTGATTTCTAACTGCCTAAATTGTGGCTTAATGATTACGGTCAAGACGATTGTAAAAAAAAACTATTACTACGAAATTATTTTATCTGAAATTGGCTCAGGGTCAAATTTTGTCAGCTTAACGCAAAATTAAAACTATGCTTCTACTAGACTGTCTGATAAAACACACAAACTTCTAGAAACAATGGCCGTCAAAAGATCAGAGGGGGATTTATGACGACAATGCGTTTTTTTATGATCGGTTCTTGGACCGAAGGCATGATTCACTTTGAAAAGTTAATGCCTTTTGTCGTGTCGTACGAACCAGCATCTATAAATGCCACTATATACAGATTACCGATCGGTTTTCCTGTGCTTGTCGATCAACCTCAGCAAAAAATTGCTGGTCAGTTGATTGAACTTCGCGTGGATCAAACTTTATTGGCACTGTTAGATTCCTTTTATGGCGTCAGACCTAACGACCCGCAAAAGGGCTTGCACAGCCGTTCTACGGTGATGGCGCAAAAAACTTCAGGCGAATCTGAACTAGCTCAAGTTTATTTCTTTAATCCTAAAAAGCTTAATTCTAAGGCTGAATTAATT
>JANOOI010000496.1:0-3300 GCA_031421235.1 Bdellovibrio sp. | reverse complement strand
TTATTAGACATATTAAATAAGTATTTCATATCAGCACCAAAAGACATTTTGCTGTTAAATTCCAGATCAACACCAGCTAAAATACCTAAATCAACGGCATGCGAAGATCCAACTTCATCACCAGCACGCGTACTGATTGTATTGTAAGCTGCAACGTATTCTCTGTATGAATAAGACACTAAACCACCAAGGACTGGTCTTACAAAGCCACCAAGCATTTGATATTTAGCAGTCATCGAACCTTGATATTGATTCATGTCAAATTCAGAATAAATCACGTTAAATGATCCTGGCTGATTATAATCACCAGTCACTGTGTAGTTTGAATAAGTAAAAGAACCTTCAACCAAGAAATAATCAAAACGATTACCAAAGCCGGCTCCTAATGAGTAATTACCTTTGATCGCAGTCACATCAGGGTACTGACCGATACCAGCAGTTGCTACGAAATAACGTTGTTCATGAATAGGTTCAATAATGTGCTTATCGTCATCTAATGCCATGCGAACTTCTTCACGAATTTCATCATGTGATACGGATTCTTTTTCAACGTGGATGGGTTGTGGATGAATATAAGACGGAGGAGCTTGAACTGGGACATAAGCAGGTGCTTGCTGAGCATTTTGTAAGTTATCAAACTTATCACCAAATAAAATAGACGCTCTTTTTTTCTCGTCTTCTAAACGACTTTGTTCAAGTTTTTCGACAATGCGTGATTCAGTTTTTAATTCTTCTTCTTGGCGGCCACGACGAATTGAGTCCGCACGCGAATTACTTAATGGCGAAGCCTCAATCAATACTTCAGGCTGTCTTTGAACAGCTTGCTGTTGTGTCGGAACAACTATTGTTTGCGTAACAACAGACCCCTGTGAACGACTTTGCGAATTCGAACTAGCCGATGGTGAATTAATCTGAAGTTGTTCGATCTCAGAATCGACTTCTGCGTTTAAATCTTGATTTTGTGCAAACGTAGCTTGTGCTAATAAAGCATTAGCTAACATTGCGGCAACTATTGAGTACTTGAAATTCATAAAATCTCCCCGTAATAACTTTTGTTCTGTTCGATACGTTAGATTGAAATAGCAACCCAAGTGCCAACTTTTGTCGCCTTTTTTAAAATCCATGCAAGCTACGTAAACTGTTGGAACCACTTATATTATGAAAGATGTTGAAAAACTAGGTAATCGAGCTACACAGATGGAAAAGTGACGACATTAGATTCATTCATGAAAAAAATACTTGAATCAAGTGGGTGTCTACCCTTAAATAGAACTGTTTTCGTAGTCTATATAATAAGACCGAGTGGCTCGGTGATGAAATTGGTAGACTTGCTAGACTCAAAATCTTGTGGGAGCAATCCCGTGTCGGTTCGAGTCCGACCCGAGCCACCATTTTTTTCATGATCATCAAACTATATATAAAAAAAATGCCCTTACCTTCCAGTAAGAGCATTCATTAGATCGTTGTTTATAATACTTAATTTAAAACTAGTTCTCGTAGCACTGAGAAAAACAACTCGGTTTATAGTTGCCTGCTGATACACAAGCATTGTTACACGCTTCTGACCAAACTGTGCATGAGTTTACTTTTTTATTAAATGCTCCACTGAAACAGCTTGGTTTGTAGTTACCAGCTGCAACACAAGCTTCATATTTTGAAGTTGCTGCTTGAGCTGTATTACGACAAGTTTGATCTGCAACACCACCGTCACCTGAACATTGGTAAATGCGACCATTTATATTAACTTGTATATTATCGACTTGAGCAAAAACTGAACTTGCTAAAACTGAAATCACTAACACTAAAAATATTTTCATAATCCCACCTATTTGTTAATTATTATAAGACAAACACTGTGTAGATGAGATCTTATTGATTATCAATCCAATATGTAAAAATAACAGTTTTTTGGATACAGGATGATTTATATCACCACACCAGTTGTTTTTGAACGTCGCTGATTTTATCAAAAGATCGGCACCATTGAAGCATAGCTCCTGAATCTGCACCGTAGGATTGACCTAATACAGAGATATATTTTTGGTCGATGAATAAACCTAATTGGTTATCGCTATGATAAAAGTAATCCGTCTTTAAGCCTTCGGTGTATAATTTTTGATTCACAGTGTAGGCACGAGCTTCAGTGCAAAATAACGTAGCTGCTACAAAACTCATTGCTTTGGGGTCAACATCGACCAAGTCTTTACCTGCATTTAATCGATCAACGAAATCCTGTGCTGATTTTTCAATATGGGGATAAGCCTTTAAAAAAGAATTCGTTTCGAATTCATCCTGAACATGTTGCAGCTCATGAGCGATCACATGGGCCTGTTCAGATGAATTAAAATCTTTATTGATGTTAATTCTTATAGACATGTCTTTGATGTCGTAAGATCCGCCGTTATGGCCACCTAAAGATGCAATCTCTGATTCAGATTTATAAGAAATTTCGATTTTATAACCTAAATTTTTCAAGTGATTCATATAATCTAAAGCCAACTGTCCCGTCGAAGTTTTCGACAATTGACCTTCTACGCTTCGCTGTTGGCTTAATGCAGGATCTTTTGCTGTCGCTGAATACGGTGGGCAACCCGCCATAAGCAATAAAGACAATATAGTGAAATTTAATTTTAAAATAAATTTGGCGGTATTCATATAGTTAAAGCTAAAGCGAAATAGATGCCAATATGCTTTTTTGAAGCCTTTATCTGTCAAAAATTCGGACAGTATTAATTATTTTTAAAACTGTTATAACAGTGTTTATTAAAAAGTAATCTTCTACGCAATTTTATTTTATGGTAGATATATATGAATGTGAAATCAAATTTATTATTCGCGGCACTAGTATTAACGACGGTAACAGCGATGGCACAAACTTCAACGACGCAAATGCCATCGGCGTTACCAAAAAAGAAATTTGCAGTGATGTTAGATGCAGCATCTGTTGCCATGCGTGGTGTTGGCGTCAAAGCGACGATGGCATTGTCTGAAAAATTATCTGTTGGTCTACTAGCACAAAAAATGAAAATAAAATCAAATTCAAGTTCTATGCCGTCGACTGATTACAGCTACAATCATAATATTACAAACATCGGCGTAATCGCCGATTATTATTTAACAAATACGAATTCAGAATCTGGTCTTTATGGGTCAGCAGCATTAATCTCCTCTAATCTTAAAACTGAAGTTCAAGACGTTGATTTTGGCCCAAGTAGTTCTGAAGACTCTGGCGCTGGCTTACAAATAAAAATGGGTTATCAAATTGTGTCTAGAACAGTTATTTTTCCATCTGACATTATC
>JANOOI010000495.1:0-1633 GCA_031421235.1 Bdellovibrio sp. | reverse complement strand
CAAATATACGATTGGGAAAAATCAATACTAGCGATCGCTAGAACTTGGCCCATCGAAGGCCCTATCTTTGAATTTTTTAACTTTTGGTCAGATTATCATGAGTCCAGATGGTTAGAATTCATTATTATTATCTGTTTATTATACAAGCTAGGCTTCAGAAAAACAGCCGTTCCAATTATATTCACTTTGTTTGCTGTTTTGATTGCTGATTTAATTTCCCGAAGACTTGTTAAATTTTTCGTCATGCGCCCACGTCCTAATTTTGTTGATCTCGCGTGTGAGCTTAGCAAGTGTTGGGGTTTTGTAAGCTCCCATTCAGCAAATGTTGCGGCAGCGGCAACATTTTTATGTCTATACAATCGCAAGAACTTTTATTGGACGGCTCCTTGGGTTCTGCTTGTCGGATTTTCGAGAATTTACTTAATTGACCATTTTCCGCTAGATGTCATCGGTAGCTATTTTGTTGGAACATTTAGTGGTTGGATCATTTGGATTTGTTTTATTTTTCTAAAAAAGCGTGAATTAAAAATAGATGGAAAATTTAATTATTTAATACTGAAATGATACTAAAATTAGTAATATCAGCAATTTTAACGGTGCAATGGATTTTACTTAAGGCGGTATGTTGGCAATAAATCAATTTAAACAAAGTAGAACATATATTTACATATCCGTTGCATTTTTAGCGCTCTGGTCGTTTTTGTACCTAGCAATGGAAATTACCGAGGACAAAGTTGGCGATCCGCATTGGCTTAGTATCGACGCTTCAATTCGTGGATTTTTTTGACTTACAGCGAACAGATACTTTTACCTCAATCATGACGACTTTTACTTATCTCGTGTCGACCATTTCCCTAACGATTATTACGACCGTAGCCCTTATTTTTTTCCATTTCAAAAACCAGATTTCGAACCGTCGAATGCTTTTGGTATCAATCACTTTAAGTATTCTTTTGATTCGTAGCTCTAAGTACTTAATTGGAAGAATAAGACCCGATTCAGTTAACTGGCTTGTTCCAAAAAGCGGCTTATCGTTTCCGAGTGGTCATACAACAGGCTCAACGGCCGTAATAGGCGCGATATTTTATGTTCTTGGTCGAAGTTTAAGTTCGAAAAAACAGAAGTCTACCATATGGACTATAGGATTTCTAATTGTGTTTATGATTTCGATTTCACGAATTTATTTGGGAGTCCATTATTCAACCGATGTTTTAGGCGGCATCTTTCTCGGCACTTCGATTCTTTTTTCCTCGATCGCTTATGACGAGTTTCAACGACGAAATGATTCTGAGAAAATGGAATGAACATGCTCTCATTTGGCTTTCAGTGTCCGATTTCATCTTAAAGCGCCACCCAATTTCATGGAAGTGCACCACCGGAGCGGCAGCGACGTGATGTTTACTTGAGCGTTTTATTTAATTCAAGTTTTTTCCCGCCAGGAAGTTGATTTTGCAATTTTTCCCGGTAGTTTCCGCCATTGATTATTAATTTCTGGCTTGGATGTTCAAGTCGACTAACGATAGCTTCAGCGATCACAGGGTCTTCAAATAATTTCAGCCAACCATTTGTATCAACTTGTGATGTCACGACTACTGAGCCTTTGCGGTGACGGTCCTCTAAAATATCCACTAAC
>JANOOI010000494.1:0-1537 GCA_031421235.1 Bdellovibrio sp. | reverse complement strand
GGGCTTTGTTTAAAATAACAGTAAGCTCTTACATAATCTACTTCTTCAGCACGCGGACTATTAGGGAACACTTCTAAAAAACCTTTAAAAAGATTTTCTGCGTCCTTATATAGTTTTTGATAATAAAAACAATAAGCCCATTTATAGTACAAATCTTCAAACTTTTCTGTGCCTTTTACAGAGGGAAATAATTCTTCATAAAGTAATTGAGCATTTTTATATTTTTTCTTTGAGTAAAATTCATCTGCCTTTTGGAGTTTGTAAGATGTATCATTACTTTTTTGAATTTTGCTGAACTTACTACAGGAATATAACCCTATAAAAACAAACCCGACTAAAAGAATTCTAAATATTGCCTTCATAAATATTTGCGAAATTAAGATTTAATCTTCAAAAATGAAGCAATAAAATTTATTATCCAAAATTGCATCGTTAATGAAAATACAAACATTTCTTCAAACAAAAAGCCCTTTCAAAATTGAAAGGGCTTTTATAAAATTTAGTAATATTTAGTTTGATTTGATATCAACAGTGTTTTTATTAGCACCATCACTTACTTGGCAATTTGTAGAGATACGATCTGCACTGATACCTTCTTTTTCAACAAGATACATTTTAATTGCTTCGTTTCTTTTATTACATACTGCTTGGGCTGCCTTAGATGCTTCAGGATAACCTGTTACACTTACGTTACAAGTAGGATTGGCTTTCATTTTAGAAGCTACAGACGCAAGCATTGCTTTTGTATCGTTGCTTAAAGTTTGAACATTTCCTTTAAATGTAAGACTTGGGTAATCACTTGGACAAACAACTGCTACGACTCCTGTGCCCGCTGTTCCAATGTTTTTACAACATTCAGGATCAGGACATTTACCAACACCATCTGCATTTACAGGCTGACAAATTGTAGGAGTAATCAACTCTTTATCTTTACAATCTGGTACACCGTCACCATCAGTATCTTTTGTTACACCATGTGTGTCAACAGGACAACCCGCTGGAGTGTTAGGCTCACGATCAAGTTCATCAAGTACACCGTCACCATCAGCATCGTTGAATACAGGCTTCGGTAACTTCATATGCTTTGGTTGGTTTAATTCACTGTAAGCATAATCTAAAGGGTTTAACCAAAATAAAGGCTCAACGGCTTTTCCGCCAAGATTAAAATTTAAATGAACGGAAGCATAATTATATGAATCGTAATCACGAGTTTGTACTGGATCAGAAACTGGATGCTCTTGCCACTGCTGACCATCCAACAAGTCAGTTTTAATAAAGGTAAATCTGTCTTCAATTGCTATATTAAATCTTCTGTTTATTTTAAAAGCAATACCTGCTAAAACATTTCCTGAAGGCTTTAAAGTTTTACCATTTATGCCTGGAGTACTTGAAACAGGATTTCTGGTATTTTCAGCATCGGTTTCATAAGTATTATCCATTCCGTTTTTTAATTCATTTCTAATATCTTTTCTTCTTTTGTATAGATTTGGCTCATTAGCATATTTAGCTTGTATAGCATTAAATAAAGCCCTATAAG
>JANOOI010000493.1:0-3472 GCA_031421235.1 Bdellovibrio sp. | reverse complement strand
GTCAAAAGTTCTGAAAGGTCGAATTGTTCCTGATGGTTTTATTAAATCAAATTGTTTTTAGGTTTTAATTAAAAAGGGTTAATTTTTATGTGGGCTATACATAATTCATTAAAAGGTTGGACACTTTACGATTTAACAGATCGTGAAGCACAGCTTTTGATAAATTCAATGAGCCAAAACGAAATCAAGTTAGCTAAAGTCTGTGCTTTAGGTTTAGCTTGGGAAAACTTAGATAAAGAAAAGCATGGGTCTTTATTTTCTGCAAAAGCTGGTTTAACAGGAATTGATAAATATCAAAAATATGAAAACAAAGTTTCAGTTGGCGATGATGCAGCTGACACAGACTATTTTGTTATTCAGCCTAAAAAAACGTTTTATCCGCGCCTGTTTGACCGTATTGATCTAGCTGTTCAAGCGACTATAATTGGCCAAACACAAGTCTTTGATACGCTGACAGTTGATTTATCAGAAGGTGGAATTCATTTTCAAGATCATATACCTAGTTGGTTATCAGGCTATTTCATTGTTAAAATTACTGTTCATGAGACCAGTTATTCAGTCATGTGTTCGCTGGTTGAAGATCAAAAAGAAAAAAAGCGGGTTCAGATCGTGAGCGAAGAAAATGACCCGCAATTTGTTAAATACAAAAACTGGCTACATAGTCAGTTAAACAAATAGATTAAACTTGTTCATCCCTTTCGATAAATACAGTTGTTGTTGGAAATGCAAATTCCGTTTTTTGAAGTTCTGCCAGTTTATGAAAATCCACTAAAAATTTTTGATTTAGATTGAATTCATCAATCGGATCAGTAAATAGCACATGAAATATCACAGTCACATCAATCGAACTGGCTGCAAATTCTGAAATATAAACAACTGTGCGATCTTGAACTACAAGTGGTTCCTGCAGCAAATAGTACTTAGCATTTTCAACAAAGCCTAGAATCTGGGCCATTGGTGTTTTGTAAGTAAAACTAAAAACATGCCTGAAGCGAAAAATTCCTTCGCGTTCAGATAAATTATCAATTTTTTCTTTAGCAACAACAGAATTAGGTATCGATACTATTGAATTTGTTAAAGTCTTAAGCCGCGTGGATCTAAAACCGATTTCATCAACAATACCATCGACATCCAGAATTTTAATTCTATCACCAATTTTAAAAGGTGAATCAAGAATAATCGTGATTGTTCCAAATATGTTAGCGACAGTGTCTTGGGCTGCGAAAGCTAAAGCCACACCGCCTAAACCCAAACCTGCAAGTAGTGCAGTCACATTGACGCCAAAATTTTGAAGCACAATAAGCGTACCAACGATAATCACAAAAACTTTTAACGTTTTCGTAGCTAACGGCGCAATTTGATCATTCATTTGCTGATTATTTTTTGAAGACCAGTTTTGAATTAATGAACCACTGGCATCAGCGGCATAGTAAGCTAAGCGAATAAGATGAAGACTTAAATTAATTTTTAACAAAATCAGTAAGTACTTTTCCATGTTTGGCGTTAGTCCTAAGCCTTCAACTAAGACCATTCCTAACACAGAGGCCATAATCCAACTTAAAGCACGCTCAACATTTTGCTGTAATAGATAATGGATGAAATGATTTTCTTTAATTGTTCGGAGTTGTATCTTAAGACGAGCCAAAATTGATCTTATTATTTTATTTGCTGCTAATACAATAAATACGGCTGCAATGAGACCAAACCACTTCCAGGTTTCGATAATAAAATACTTCGTATTTAATAGCTGAATCAATTCTTCAGAAATCAAACTAGCTTGCTGGTAAAACATATTAACCTTTCGCTGTTATTAAAACAATAAGCCCTAAAACAATTCGGTAAACCCCAAACCATTTAAAACCATGTTTTGAAACAAATTGAATAAAAAATCGAATAGCAATTAAGGCAAAAACAAAAGAAAGAACAATACCAGTTAGTAAAGTTAGCACCTGCGATGATTCAATGATGTCTTTGATTTTCCAAAACTTATACAAAGTTGCGGCGCTTAACACAGGGACTGCGATAAAAAAAGAAAACTCTGCAGCTGCGGCTTTATCGTATTTAAGAATTTGTGCAGCCACGATGGTTGACCCCGATCTGGAGATGCCAGGGATTAAAGCCAAACACTGAACCAAACCTATTTTAAAAGAATCAATAACTGTGAACGCTTTTTTTGACTGATCAGGCTTTATATAATAGTCGACAATTATAAAAATGACTCCACCTATAATTAAGGACCAAGCCACAATAAGAGAACTTTCTAAAAACCGATCAATGACATCTTTCAAAATAAAACCCAAAACTAAAATTGGCGCAGAGGCTAAGGCAATTTTTTTATAAAATTCAAAATTAAATTTAAAACGGTCTCTGTAAATAAACAGAACAGCAAGAATAGCTCCGAACTGAATAATGATTTGAAAAGCTTTTAAAAAATCTGTGGATTCAAGCCCTAACCAATGGGAAGCAATGATTAAATGACCTGTTGAACTGACCGGTAAAAATTCAGTGAGTCCTTCAATAAGTGATAAAATAAAAACATCAAGATACGACATATGACTAAGATTGTGAGACAGTAAAAAACGCACCACAACAAAAGTCTAACTGCGTTAGTTTTAATTATTTTTTATTATTTTCTATTTTTTTTAGAAATTGTCAGGATACGATCAGATTCAAGAAATTGGTTCCAGATTGGAACTCAAGCTAAATAAGTACAACGACCACCAATTAAATGACTTAATTGGATGCAAATAATAGTTGCTACAAATGACCACACGGAGGGGTATTATGATTGGTTTAATGAATTTTTCAAAACAAGTAAGACTTTTGGTTCTTACTTTGGCAGTTGCGGTATCATCGCAATCTCATGCAGCAGAGTACTTAGTAAAGTATAAATCTGAAAAAGCAGTTAATAGCATTATTGCTATGCAAACTGAAAGTGCTGGTCTTGAAGTCAGATCAATGCACAAACCAGGGCGTTTATTAAAAATTAACGTTTCTGAAAAAAACAAAGCAAAAACTTTAACATCTATCCTAGCTGATAAAAATGTTGAGTACGTTGTGCCTAATTTTAAGCTACATGCGTTTTCTGCTCCTGTTGAAGCTTCGGCCTTAAAGGAACAATACGCTTTAGCAAAAGTAAACGCTGAAAAAGCATGGCAACGTGCCGGTAATAAAGGAAGCAAAAAAGTTTTATTAGCTGTTATCGATACTGGTGTTGATTACAACCATAAAGACTTAGCTCAAAATATGGTTCCTGGTTATGACTTTAGAGACAAAGATAGTGATCCAATGGATTTAACTGGAGCACAAAACCCAGGTCATGGAACTCACTGTGCAGGTATCGTCGGTGCAGCTGGTGTTGTTGAAGGCGGAATTCAAGGGATGTCTCCTGAAGTTTCAATTATGCCTTTACGATTCTTAGGCGCTGATGGTTCGGGTGATCTTGAAAGCGGTATCAAAGCGATTGATTACG
>JANOOI010000492.1:0-1991 GCA_031421235.1 Bdellovibrio sp. | reverse complement strand
AAATTCGGGTGGCAATCTAATCTGAATTCCACTTGTCATTGTTACACCCTTGTTATCTTATTTACTAAAAAAAAGGGATTTGGATTAAAATAATGAGTCCGCTCCGATAAGTCAATTTTTTAAAACCCCAAAAATTGAATTTTCGGGAATTTCGAATACCTATTTGAAAATATGCCCATGACAAAAGATTGAAACACATAAAAACATGATATGCAGTGTGAGACAAACAGATTATTTGTAAAAAAAGAAGTGATGGGGCGTGATTTTTCCATGAAATTAAATAGTCGGACAAAGTTCACCCATAAACAACGGGTATTTGCCCACATCTGATGCTTGACGAGCCCTCTATATCTACTCTTTGCGTTTGGATAATGATAGGCTAACTGAAATATAGTGGCTTCAACATTGTTCCTTTTTTGTAATATTTTGATTGGTGTTTCTGTAATTTTTTTTCTGACCAAGTAGGTATCAATGTCTTTTTGCGTGAAATAGCGATAGCCATTTTCGACTTTAATCCGCCACTTTACCATTCCTTCCTTGTTTGTAACCTCTCCGCAATCAATGAGTTCATTTGTTACTGTATCTAAAACAGAAAGTTTATTATCTACAAGATCAAGTTTGTACCTGCCTGTAGGTCCTTGTATGGCATGAAGGTGTAGTTCGATATTTCTATCTATATCTTTGCAAAATGCCTGATTGTCTTGACTATTGTAAGCGCCGTCCGCATGTGCGGCTTCTACTTTAGAGGTGAATACTTCCTGGACTTTCTTAATGTCGTCTTGCAAAAAATCAAGATCCGAAGTACTTGCATTTCGTACATCAACATGCCCTATTAGATTTAAAACTTTCCCCTCATCACAGCTTTCGGTTATATTTATGCTGTATCCTTTCACCTGATTGCCATCTTTATTTCGATACGTACAATCTGTATCGTATGGGGACTGGACAGATTGAGCCGTTATTTCTTCTTTCTCTCTTCCAACTACAATTTTGTTTTCATCTACTTTAAACTGTTCGCCAAAAACTCTTTTCAGTATTTGATAATGGAGGGCATCGGTAGTTGAAAATAAAGGCAATATCCGGTGTATCAACGCTCCCAGTTGCTGCAATCTGGTTTTGACTTCATCGCTGGAACAAGTGTAGACAATTTTATTTCCCTCTAATTTAAGCAGCTCATCTAAAGTTTCTGTCGTCGCCTGGTCAATTTTATCAAATTGTTTAACCTCATTATAGAACAGACGAAACGTTTCGTGTATTAATTCGTAACGGCTAAGCCAGGCAATATTGCTACCCAATAATTTGCTGTCCATACGGATTCGCTTGCCACTTACCTCAAAATCAATACATTGTTTTTTGGTTACTTGCGAAAAAACAACATCTAACAGATTCTCGTTACCCGCTTTTTCATAATCAACGATACGTTTACGAAACAAATAATAGGTAGAATCTGTAGGGACATTATCATCTGCATTTACTAAGCCGATTGCACTACGGGTCAGCATATTAAAACGACAATTCTCGAAAAGTTTTTGATCACTTAACCCTTCTGCTTCTTTGAGTATCATCATGGCAATTAACACTCGAATAGGCGCATTGGGAGTACCATTGTTACTACAATACAATGGCTTGAAGGAATTTTCATCAATTTGAGAAGTCACGTGTTGACGGAATTGATTGTGCCACGCAGCCTTATCGTCATACATTTTCTGAGACTTCCCTGAAAATAAAGAGGAGGGCGAACTGAAGATATTCAACTGGGGTTCCTTGGTTTTCTTAAACATAATGGCCTCTTTTATGGAAGGCTTAAATGTACATAAATACAGCACGAAAACCAACTAAGTATCTGATTATTAATGAATTATATTTATTTTTATATTTTTAGGTTTTCGGAGTGGACTCAACCTTGAGACCACTGAAGATCTTTCAAATCTCTCATCCGGATATTACAAGGCTACCGTTACCGATAACAAAGGATGCACGGCAAGTTCCGG
>JANOOI010000491.1:0-3563 GCA_031421235.1 Bdellovibrio sp. | reverse complement strand
ATCAGTGCGGTGATGCGAACTGCCGAAGGCCTGGGGTTCACGAATTTTCATGTGATCGAAACTCAAGAAAAGTTTAAACAATCACAGAGGGTCACCCAAGGGGCTGATAAATGGATCGAAACCAAAAAATGGAAAACATCTGCTGAAGCCATAAAATATTTTAAAGATAATAAAATTAAATTATGTGTCACATCACTTGATTCAGCAAAGCCATTACATGAAATTGATTTTTCAACTCCGCATGCTTTAGTTCTAGGAAACGAAAAAGACGGGGTCTCACAAGAAATGCTCGAGGCCGCTGACGAACGAGTCATCATTCCTATGCCAGGCTTTGTACAAAGCTTTAATATATCAGTGGCGGGGGCTTTATGTTTGTATCAAATATATCAATCACGTTTGCAAAAACTGGGTCGTAATGAAGACGTCACCCCAGAACAAATTGAAATTTTAAAAGCGCACTATGCGATCCGCACACAAGATTCATCAGTGGATATTTTAAATCGGGGGTAGATTTTGAAAAAACAGATCAATCGCCAACAACTTAAAAAAAATCAAACTAGATGGATTATGACAATTGTTTTTATTTGCTTGTTAGTGACATTGCTGACACCAAGAAAAAAATCAGACCCGACGCCAACCCTAGAACTAGAAGCCCAAATTAAAGAAAAAGTTCAAGACGCTGTAGGTAAGGCGTTAGTTGAGAACAAAATTGAAAAAAACACTACGGTTAGTTTAACAGCTTCAGTTTCGGCACCAACGAAAAAAGTATTTGACCCGTATGTAGTTAATCAAAAAAGATCTCATGCTAAGTTCACGTTATCCAATATGTATTTAGCGTTGTCGTCTTTTCATGCTGAACATGGTAGATACACGAGTGATCTTACATTGGGTGATTTTAAGTTAACAGAGGGCGTCCAAGCCAGCAAAACAGGCTTCATCAATGTGTTTTTGATAGATGAGAATTCCAGAATTAGTGGAATGTCTGAAAATGATGAAAGCCCCTATAGAAATAACTCAGATTATTTTGTTATTAGTAAATATCAGCAACAAAAAATACAGCCGTTTTACACAAAGGAAGCTGAGCAAATTGATTTTAAAGACTACGAAAAATTCTGCAAAAATAAATGTTCAGCTGATGAAAACAGTTTTGAAATAATATCAATCATTCCGTTTGATGAAGATCATGTTGATGTTTGGATCATGAACGAACGTAAAGAGCTGATTCAAGTTCAAGACGGGTTGCAGGGGATGTAGAATTTTTAATAAGGGCAGGGGCGATGGGTGTCACCCCTGTGATTTGATTAGATTAGAACTATTTTAATCTGTAGCCGTGAACTAAAACTTTAGCTTCACATGCTTTGTAACCAATAAATTCAGTGCTGATAATGTCTTTGTATCTAGCACTTACGATTTTACAATCTGAATTATAGTCATTTTTACATGATGCTAAAGCTTCAGACGCAGCAAGGTTGTAAGCCTGTTGGCCTGCCCACGTTCCATCATTTTCACGCTGATGCTGTACAATTTGATTATCTAGTTGCGCAGAGTTTGGCCCGCGGCAGATATCTACACCAGTGAGTGGTTGTGAATATCTAAACGTAGACACATACGAAGTCCCGACGATGATTTGTTGTTTTACATCAACCACGACCTCCGCGTTTGAAATGGCTCCTGCTATCATAACTAGTCCTGCTAATAATGTTGCTTTTTTCATAAATTCTCCTTGTGTTTGTTTTTTGTTATTATCTTTTATATTTTGTGGGTTTAACTTTAGAAATTCTTTTCATAACTTCTGGGTCAAAACATTTTTCATTCGGGTTTTCAATGCAAAAATTTGCCAAACTTATAGATGCTGAATCTGCATAATTTCTTTTTTCGCAAGTGACTGTGGCATCTGTATAGTAAAGATTAACTGTGTAGGTATCTCCGTACTGATCGCCTCTTTCTACTGCATTAACTCGATTTGATAAAGTAGAAGTAACAACACTGCACTTTACTTCTAATTCGTTCGAATTATTTACTATATAGCTGTTCACTTTAACCAATGCATCTGAAGAGGCTTCATACTGTTCATAAATTTTTTCATGTGAATTTGAGTATGACCACACTACAGCATCATCACCGGCCTTGCTGATTGTCGAAATAGTTAGTACACATAAAAAAGCGCTTAATAGTTTTTTCGAAATAAGTTTCATATAATATTCTCCTTAATAGTTACGTTGCTTTTTATCTTCTATATTTTGTTGGTTTAATTTTTGAAATTCTTTTCGTAACTTCTGGATCAAAGCATTTTTCGTTAGGGCTAACGATGCAAAATTTAGCTAAACTCATTGCAGCTGAATCTGCATAATTTCTTTTTTCGCAAGTGACTGATGCATCAGTATAGTAAATACTATAAGTTTCAATCTTATCATGAGGAAAATGTCTGTAATGAACATTACTTCGGTTTGACATATTAACTGTCACAACTGTGCATTGCACCTCTAATTCATTTGCATTGTGTATGAGGTAGCTGTCCAGATGATATAGGGCTTCCGAATTTGAGACGTTTTGATATATAAATTCTTTGTCTGAATTCGAACGTGACCAGATAACTGCATCATCACCAGCGTGGCTAATTGTCGAAATAGTTAGTACACATAAAAAAGCACTTAGTAGTTTTCTTGAAATAAGTTTCATATCATGTTCTCCTTGTTAATTACGTTTTTAATAACGTGTTGTTTAAGAAGAAATTATAGGAATTCGATTAATAGAAAAAGGGCAGCATTCTGACAAAAATGTCAGAACGTCCATAGATTTGACAATGAGTGATTATTTAATTGGATTATAACCAGAATTTACAACTGGTTAGCTTGATTTTAGATTAATAAAATAAATCTGATTTTTATGTGATATTTCAAAATTATATTGTTGTTTTAGTCGCTGAACCAGCTTGTAAAACTTAGCATCCATGTCTGGTGAATAGGGTGTTTCCCATATTTTTTCGATCAATTCTACTTTACTTAAAGCTCTTGATTCGTTTTGCAGTAAATCAACTAGCTTTTGCTGTTGTTTACTGAGGTTTAATTGTTTATCTGATACGACTTGAACTGGGTTGTAATTAAGAACACTGTTTAAAAAACAAATGAAAATAGATTTTTCTTCAATAGCATGCTGGCACTGAAAAGAATGGCTGTAATACAAAGGATAAATCAAGCAAAGATCTTTCCAGTATTTTTCGGCCAGTGTTTTGTCGCCATCAATTAATGATTTTAAACAATTCCATTTTAAAGTATATTCTTTAGATTGATGAATATCTTCAGTCGGTGCATTTAAATAGGTATAGGGTGGTTTTTCCATAGTTAATTTTTCAAGTAATGTAAATTCGAAATGAATACGGCTTTTGTCCCGTAAATTTTTAGAATACTTTAATTTTTTCATAATTTCGAATGCTTGATTTTTGTGTCCAGTTCTAAAATAAATATCAGAAGCGACGGCTTGAAACATACTTTGTTCAGAGGGCTGTGCTTCATCGATCAAAGCAAAGCCCTTATCTAAAGTTTCAAGTGCAAGTTTATTTTGAT
>JANOOI010000490.1:0-4434 GCA_031421235.1 Bdellovibrio sp. | reverse complement strand
ATAAAACCCATATCTAACATGCGATCGGCTTCATCAAGAACAAAAGCACTGACTTTATTTAAGAATACATACTTTTGTGAAATCAAATCTAGTAACCTGCCTGGTGTTGCAACTAATACATCAACCCCTTTTGATAAGGCTTTAACTTGCGGGCCTTGGCCAACGCCACCATAAACCAAAGCTGTTTTTAAATTTAAATACTTTCCGTACTGCAAAACACTTTCGTGAATTTGCACAGCTAATTCGCGCGTCGGTGATAAAATTAAAATAGCTGCTTGTTTTGGGCCAACTTGGGTTTTTTTCATAATCAAATTATTCAGTAGCGGCACAGTAAACGCTGCTGTTTTACCAGTTCCTGTTTGGGCGCAACCTAACACATCGCGACCTTTTAAAATTTCAGGGATCGCTTGTTCTTGGATCGGTGTAGGGTTTGTGTAGTTTAATTCTTCTAAAGCCCGAGTAATCGGTTCGATAAGATTAAGTTGATGAAAATACGTTTCTGCTGTTTTTTTATCTGTTTCGTTTTTGTTAATGTATTCCAAAGGGCATCCTCTAATTTTTAAAATTAGAGGCGTCTTCAGTTTTAAAGTTCTCTAATTAAATATGTTTTTTGTTTTGCGAATTTCGTTTACGAAAGACTTAATCTGGTCTTGAACAAAATCCATTTTCTGAATAATACCAGAAAAATCTTTTTCTTTTTTGACGGCAAATTTAACATCTTTTAACGCTTGTCTTGCTCCAGATATAGAGAATTTATCTCTATAAAGCAATTTGCGAATAAGAAATGCATTTTCTACATCTTTTTTAGTGTATAAACGCTGATTATTTGAAGCTTTCTTAGGCTTTAGAAGCTCAAACTCTTGTTCCCAGTATCTTAAAACATACTGTTTGATACCCAATAAATCAGCCACATCACCGATTTTAAAGCCAAAACGGTCAGGGATAGACTTAATTTCATCCATCAATTTTTCATCAACCAAAACACTTGGTAGTGATTCAGACTCTGATTTTAATTCACGTTGTTGGCTTAGGGCTGTTTGTGCTTTTTTAAGTTCATTCTCTTCTTCAACTGTTAAGAAAGTATCGTTTAAGCTTAATTCGAACTCAGTTTGAATAATGTCTTGAAATACTTCTTCGACCAACTGTTCAGTTTTTTGGGAATCAGTTATAGCATCGTTCAATGTATTATTGCCAGCATCGTTATTATTCATCTGATTATTCATCATCGTCCTCATCGTCTTTACCGATTAGATGCTCGTAGGCTTCGCCATTAAGCATCGCTTTTAAAACTTGGCTTGGTCTAAATGTCAGGACCCGCCGGGCTGAAATTTTGATTTGTTCGCCAGTTTGTGGGTTACGTCCGTTTCGTTCATTCTTCGCTCTAACAACAAAGTTGCCAAAGCCTGAAATTTTGACTTTTTCACCTTTGTGCAAAGTTTCTTTTAGTGAATTAAAAACAAGTTCTACAAGTTCGCTTGCTTCTTTTTTAGAAAAACCAATTTTCTCGTAAACTTTTTCAACGATATCAGCTTTTGTAACTGTCGAATGTCCAATATTTTGACCTGCCATATATTTCCCCTAAAAAACTGACTATGAAACAGACTACTTAGTCTGCTAATCTTACAATCATGTTAACAATATCCAATGATTAATCAACGAAGTTTTGCGCCGACTGATTTTTCAGCAGCTAAAACAACTTTTTTGCACTCTTCATTGATCATGGCCTCTGTTAGGCTTTGATCACCGCCAGAAAGAATAACTCGCAAAGCTACAGATTTTTGCCCCGCTGCTAGTTTTTCGCCCTCATAAACATCAAAACAAGTCACATCCAGGCAGTTGGCCCCAACAGATTTTTTGATCTCTTTCGTCAAATCGCCAATTTTCTTTTGTGCATCAATCACAAAAGCAAAATCACGTTCAACAGGTTGGTTTGCAGATATTGGTTTAAATTTGACGGGTCTTGGCTGGCCAGACAGTAACTGATCAAGATGAATTTCCACCACAGCGACCGGAACACGAATTTTTTCGTCATTCAAAAGCACAGGGTGCACGCTGCCAATGTATCCAATGTTTTTTCCTTCGACATTAATCTCTGCACACTGCCCCTTATGTAAATAAGGCGGCGCTTGGTTCATATCTGTCATTGAAAAGGCTGAAATTTTTAATGATTGAAATAATTTTTCACATGTCGATTTTAATTTATAAATTAAGGGTGTCTTGCTTGCGTAAACGCCAAATTCTTCGCCCCACATCACTAAAATAAGTCTTCGTGATTCTAAATAGTTATTACTTTCCTTTCTGAAAACAGATCCAATTTCGAAAAGTTGGCCTTTTGAATTCCCGGCGTGAAAATTTTCACTGACGTTCTTCCAAAGATCCGTAAATAAAGATCTTCTCATGATATTTAGGTCTTCGTTTAATGGGTTTTTCAAACGAATAGCTTTATCATCTGTTTGCAAACCTATTACTGCATACAAACTAGCATTGGCACCCAATAATTTATTTTCACGAACTTCTGATGTAAAAGCATAATTGAAAGCTTGATGAAATCCTTGCGAACGAAGAAATTGTGACATTTTAGTTTGAGTTATATAATTTTGATCATGCCTTGCTGGTGTTTGACCGAACACGGGTAAGGTTTCCGTAATATGTTCATAGCCCTTGAGGCGTGCATATTCTTCGACAAGATCCATTTCATGTTCTAAATCAAAACGAAATAACGGCGGCGTGACTTGGTATGTTGGATTCATTTTATCGTCTTTAATTTTTTCAATCTGACAATAAAGACCTTTCATGAATTGTTCAAACAGTGGGGCCTCAGCCGTGTAACCCAAACGATCTGTCAAAGTTTGCAATTGAATCGTTACAGCCGCTTTTTTCACAGGGTTTGGGTAAATATCGTGGGCATCGCCGAAGGCCTCGCCACCGGCAACTTTCAATATTAATGCGACAGCACGGTCCATAATTTGCGAAGTTTGACTGGGATCAACCCCTCTTGAAAATCGGTAAGCTGAATCGGTTTCTATACCGTGTTTACGTGATGATTTGCGCACAGACATGGCCTTGAAATTAGCGCTCTCTAAAAAGATATTTGCAGTTTTTTCACTGACTCCAGAATTTAATCCACCAATCACACCGGCTAAAGCTAAACTGATTGATCATCACAAATTAGTAATTCACCACCTAAAAAGGTTACATCTTGTTCTTTTAATGTTTTAAATTTTTCTTGGGGTTTTGCTTTTCTAACTGTAATGCTACGCCCAGAAATTAAGTCAGCATCGAAAGCATGAAGTGGTTGACCCATCTCATGCATTACATAATTTGTCACATCAACAACGTTGTTAATTGAATTTAACCCTAAAGCTTCTAATCTATTTTTCAACCAGTCAGGGCTAGTGCCGATTTTAACATTTTTAATAAAGCGCCCGCAGTATCTTAAACAATTTTCTGAATCTTCAACTTTCAGCTTCATCTCAGTTGTAGTTTTGTCTTTCGAAAACTGAGTTTGAACTTCAGGATTTTTAACAGGTTTATTAATTAAACACCCGATTTCGCGGGCTAATCCGTAGTGACTTAAACAATCAGCCCGGTTTGGAGTAACTTTAAGTTCAAAAATGATGTCATCATGGCCTGCGTACTGAGCATACGACATTCCAACTGTTGCCTCTGGCGGTAAAATAAATAAACCATCACTTTCAGCTGCAAGACCTAATTCTTTTAAGGAACATAACATCCCGTTTGATTCTACATCACGAATTTTTGATTTCTTTATTGCAAAATTTCCTGGTAGCACTGCACCTGGTAATGCCACAATTACTTTATCTAAAGCTTTGTGGTTTTGGGCTCCGCAAACGATCTGTTCGATTTTTCCCGGGGCGATTTCAACTTGGCATAATGATAATTTATCAGCGTTTGGATGTTTGTCTTTGATTTTGATATGACCCACAACGACGTTCGCAAAGTCTTTGGCTTTATTTTGTATATCTTCAACTTCTAATCCAGCCCGAGTTAATAAATCAGCCAGTTCCTGTGGTTTAGAATAAAATTCAGAGACATCAACAAAATCATTTAACCATTTTAAGGACATTTTCATAAATAAAACCTTTTACAGAATTTCGTTAAACTGTTTTAAAAAACGAACATCGTTTTTCGGAAAATTTCTAATATCATCCACGCCGTATTTAATAATAGCCATCCGTTCAATTCCAAAACCAAACGCAAAACCTTGCCATTCAGGGTAAGGCACTTTTGCATTTTCAAAAACTTTAGGATTAATTAAACCGCAGCCGCCGATTTCAATCCAGCCCGATTGTTTGCATAAAGAACAACCTTTACCTTTACAAATCGGACATGAGCAGTCGACTTCCGCTGAAGGCTCAGTAAATGGAAAAAAACTTGGACGAAATCTGGTTTTTAATCCGGCACCAAAAAATT
>JANOOI010000489.1:0-3916 GCA_031421235.1 Bdellovibrio sp. | reverse complement strand
CAAATTATAACCTTGCTTGTAAATCTCATGACTCAGTTTTTGGGCTTCGTCTAAACGGCTGCGATCCAGACCTGTCACTAATACAAATTCAGTTTCTTGTGAAGACAGAAGTTTATGGGCTGCCCAGACTTGTTTTTCAAGGGGTGACTGCCATTTCTGAACTGCCGAAAAGAAAGCAGATAGTTCTTTAATAAATTCGGAACCTGTTAAGCTTTCTAAGGTCTTCAAAACTTGCTGTGTTCCGATATTAAAAACTTTTTTCAAAAATGGCGTATTTTTTTGATCAGCTTCTCTGAACCACTGGGCAACGCCTTCGTTAAACAACTGAGCTAGCTTTTCAGCTGCGTGTAAGAACTGCCAAGTGTGTTGGGCTGGTGGTGTATCTAAAATAACAATATCATAGATTTTTGATTCAACAAATTTTTGCAGTTGATAAAGTGCCGTAAAATCCTGAGATCCACTGAGTTTGGTTGAAAGCTGCTGATACAATTTATTTTTTAGAAGTTTTTCGACCTCAACCGAATCCGAGCTATCTGATTTGTTTTGGGATTTAATTTTTTGACTAGCTTCGGTAATAAAGTCTCTAAAAGTTTTTTCATGATTTAAAGTACATGCAAAAAGATTTTGTTCAACTTGATGAATTTCGCCATCAGCTTTAATTCCTAGCGCTTGGGCTAATCTTAAAGACGGATCTATAGTCATAACCAATACTTTTTTATTTTCCAAAGATAACCCTAAACCAATTGCGGCTGATAATGTCGTTTTACCGACCCCACCTGAGCCAATACAAATAATAGTTTTTGTCTTTTGATCAAAATGAATCATAACAAATCCTTGGCGTTAACTTTAAGATGATTTGCTAAATCAGTTAGTAATTCAATGGTGTTTATTTTTGGAAAATACGGTATTTCTTGAAAAATTATTTTTTCTTTGGCTAAAAGTTGTCTAGATCTTTCTTGTTGTTCCGCTTGCAATGAAAAATAATTTTTTAATTCATCAGATTCATTCTCAATCTGTTTTTGGTTTAAATTAAAAACTTTATTCAAATAAACTTTAGGGACTAGGCCAAATTCATTTTTTATTTGGTGATATAATTCGATCGTTTCTGTGATTGGTAATTCTTCTGGCAAAGTGACTATGTGAATATGACAGAAATCAGGATCTCTTAGCCACTTATTGATCCCACGGGATTGTTCACCCATCGGGCCGAATCGAACAGTTTCTGCCAAAGCCTGCGGGGCTCGCAAAGCTGATAAAAAATGGCCCGTAGCAAAAGAATCAAAAACAATTTGCTGGTACTTCATCTCTGGCCCGTGATGTCTTGGGCCAGATGTTGCTTTGCCTAGGATGGCTAATTCTTTCAAACCCGGAGCTATTTCAATTAGTGATTTTGATATGGGATTTTGAAAAAATAACTTATAAAGTGATTCGATTTTCAAAAGATGTAACGCGTATTCTTTCAGACAGTTTTCGGCGTTCCATTGGGATACATCTAATCGAATTTCTTCATTATCTAACACGAACGATAAGCCAGTGGGCTTGTACCCTAAGTTGGGAATACTCAAGTAGTCCGTGTAAAAACTTCTTTCATTTATTTCTGCTAACAAAACGGGCTTGCGTTGATTTTGATCTAGAGCTTTTGAGGTAGAACCGATTTTAAGAGCTAGTCCTGCAGCAAAAAAGGACTTTCCGACTCCGCCCTTACCTGTAACAAAATGAATTTTTTGATTATTCTGTGATTTCAATTCAGATCCTTAAAATTCGGGTTGCCTTTGCTTATAAGTTAATCTAGTTTCGCAGATTAAATTACCAGTCAAATACAGACATTATAGTAAAAGGAGACTCTGTGAAAGCACAAGTTCAAATCACTGAAGGTTTACAAAGAAAAATTAATATTGAAATCCCAAAAGACTCTGTTGAGACCGCTTTTGAGAAAGTTTACCAAAGCATTCAGCGAAACGCGCAGATTAAAGGTTTCCGCAAAGGCAAAGCCCCTTTGTCTACGATCAAATCGCTTTATAAAGCCCAAGTCTCTGGCGACGTGGCTCAGGACTTGATTCAGTCACACTACCCGATAGCTTTGAAGGACAACAACATTGATCCAATTAGCTACCCAGAATTTGAATTCGAAGACCCAACTGAAGGCAAAGATTTTACTTTCTCTGCCATCCTTGAAGTTCGTCCTGAAGTAAAAATTAAAAAATGGGAAAACTTAGAAGTTGAAAAAGAAAAATATGTTTTCAATGAAACACAATTTGAACAAGTGATTAACAATGTTCGTCAATCCAAAGCAGAACTTGTGTCTGTTTTAGAAGATCGCCCAGCACAAAATGGCGATACAGCGATCATTGATTTTGAAGGCTTTGTTGATGGGAAACCCTTAGAAAACGGCAAAGGCGTTGATCATAATCTTGAATTAGGCGCTAAACAATTTATTGAAGGTTTTGAAGAAGGCGTTGTCGGAATGAAAATCGGCGCTGAAAAATCAGTTCATTTGAAATTTCCAGATCCCTACCATTCAGCTGAAATCGCTGGAAAACCAGTTGAATTCAAAGTGACATTAAAATCATTAAAGAAAAAAGACATGCCTGAATTAACTGACGAATTGCTTACGCAAATCGGCGCCAAACAAACTGTTGAAGAATTTAAAAGCACAGTTAAAAAAGATATCGAACAAACTGAAACAAAGCGCATTGAAGATAATTTCAAAAACCGTCTAGTTAAAAAATTAGTTCAAGAAAATCCAGTTGATGTGCCAGCAACTTTATTAAAAGAACAAAAAGCTTCATTAATTGCAGATTTCAAAAAACGGATGTCTGAACAAGGTATGCAAGAAACTGAATTTGAAGCCTATGTTAACAAATGGGATTCTGATTTCGCGAAAACCGCTTCTGAAATGATTCAATCAAGTTTCTTGATCGATGCATTAGCTGAAAAACACGAACTTCACTGCAAAGATGAAGACCTTGATATCAAGTTTGATGAATACGCGAAACAAACTGGTATTGAATTATCCCGCATCCGTGAATGGTATTCTAAACCTGATCAAGCAAGCCGTTTAACTTATATGATTACTGAAGAAAAGGTCATGAAACTTTTATCTTCAAAAGCAAAAATCAAGGAAGTTGACGCCAAAGATATCAAGGAAGAACAAAACTAATTATTTAGTAAGTTGTTTCAAAGTCTTCCAAGCCTTCAAATAGGAATAGGCTTGGTAGGCTTGATAATCAGTTTTGAAAACTTTTTCTTTATCAGTTAATTCAGTTTCTTTTTTGCTAGCTAGATCTTTCCACCACACAACAGTATTTGTTTTTAGTTTAGCAGCAGCCGTTTTTTTCTCTTTATCACTTTTCAAATGACCTGCGATATCTTGTTCACGAATTTCTTTTTTATCACTAATAGCCTTGGCAAAAACTTCGGCATCAATATCTTCTATTTCGATGTCTGGCTTAATACCTTCAGCCTGGATAGAAATGCCGCTCGGTGTGAAATATCGCGCCACAGTCAGCTTTAATCCGCTACCATCACCTAATTTAATAACTGATTGAACAGAACCTTTACCAAAACTTCTTTCGCCAACAATGATGGCTTTTTTATTGTCTTGTAAGGCACCGGCCACAATTTCACTAGCACTGGCAGAATATTCATTAATTAAAACAATAATTGGGATATTCATGTATTTAGCTTTTTTACTAGCATAAGTGACTTCTTTATTTTTTATGTCACGGGCCACTGTGCTGACAATAACGCCTTCATTAATAAATAAATCACTAATTTTAATCGCCTGTTCTAACAAACCACCTGGGTTTCTTCTTAAATCAATTAATAGGCCTTCAATTTTACCATTATGCTTTTTACTATGGTCAGCTAAAGCTGTTTCTAGTTCTTTACTTGTTGTTTCAATAAAGCTTGTGAT
>JANOOI010000488.1:0-4154 GCA_031421235.1 Bdellovibrio sp. | reverse complement strand
GAAGCTAAACGATTAAAGGAAATATACACACTATGAAAAAAAAACCAGCGAAAAAAAATAAACCGTTAGTAGCCGTGATTATGGGAAGTGATTCAGACTGGCCAGTTATGTCTAAGGCCTGTAACATTTTAAAAGAATTTAAAATTCCGTTTGTTAAAAAAGTTTTATCCGCGCACAGAACACCGGACGCCATGAGATCATTTGCTATGGATGCAGCAAAAAATGGATTTAAAGTAATTATTGCTGGCGCTGGTGGCGCTGCGCACTTACCGGGGATGACAGCGTCTTACACGATTTTACCTGTGATCGGTGTTCCAGTGACTTCGAAAGCTTTAGATGGTCTTGATAGTTTGCTTTCGATAGTACAAATGCCTAAAGGAATTCCTGTGGCAACAGTGTCTATTGATAATGCTGTGAATGCAGGGTTATTAGCTGCGCAAATTGTCGCGACAAGTGACGGCGAAAAGATCCTAGTTAAAAAACTAGAATCTTTCCGTAAAAAACAAAGTGCAAATGTTAAAAAGATGAAGATTTGAAATTAGCCACCGATACATTTCAAGCCGGCTTCTCCACTGTTGTGCTGATAGACGCAATCGTTAATTTGCTCTACAGATCTAGCTGCAACAGAACATCTCGCACCACTTTCAGAGCTATTGAAGTAATAAACGCAACGCTCAACTATTTGACTTGATCGAGCTGAAATACATTTTGCACCATTCTCAGTACTATTAAAATAGTATACACACTTGTTAATAACTTCTTCACTTTTAGCTCGACTAGCACATTCAGCTCCACGAGGCGTACTGTTGAAGTGGTAAACGCAACGATCTACAGTGTTTGCATTAGAAGCCGCAACACACATCACTGCATTTTCTGTACTGTTAAAATAATAATGACATTTTTCAATTACAGAGGCGCTAGTTGCGCGCTGTGCACACCGATCGGCCAAACTACCGCTAAAGTAATAGTTGCATTTGTTTTTGATTTCACTACTTCCTTCACAGTTTTCAGCGGTTTCAACAAGTGGTTTTAACTTTAATGCCAAAATTCTACAGCTTGGGCTGCATTTAATTTCACATTGCTTTAATTCATCTAAAGAATCTGCAAAACTAACAGTCGCGAACAGTACCATAAAAACTACTAACACTTGTGCTAAGATGTTTTTTTCAAAATTATTTTTTTTCACATACAAACCTTTGTAATATATTTTTAATTTATAGTGTCAAAATGACATTAGAAATTATACTACAAAATGTTGCAAAACTTAGACCAGATGTTGTTTGCTTAAAATCTAAGGCATTTTATTTTGGTATTCAGATTCAGAAAAATCATCAACCATAATCGCATCGTATCTGACCTTGTCAGCCTCTGTTAATAATTTGAATTCATCTTGAGTAATGATTTTTTTGCTCAATGCTTCTTCCCAAGCAGGCATTCCTTTACGTTTAGCAATGGATCCTGATTTAACAGCTGATCTTATTTTTTTCTCAGATGCATCAGCTTTTGTCATTACAATAAATGCATTTTCTAATCGGGCTGTTTGGTCATTTTCAGAAAGTCGTTTTTGAATTCCAGCTTCACCATGAGTTTTTTCAGTCACCCAATAGATGCCAGCCGTCATACGATCCCGTTGATCGCCAGCCGTCATCATGAGTGTCGAAATAGTATTTGACCAACCATCTGTGGCTTGTGAGCCAATTGAATTAATTCGTGACCAGGCCCCTAGAACGTCTTTCATAAACCAACGAAGCCCTGGTAATTTTAAATTATCAAATAATCCATCAAAGCCTTTTTGAATTTCATACATCGAATATTTTAGAAAATAATGAACGTAAGGAAGATCTTCTTCTTTTTGACCATCTTCAAAAAATCGTCTTAAAACACAGGTCGACATGTACATATGAGAAAAAATATCGGCAAATCGTCCAGTGATTTTCTCTTTCATTTTAAGTTGTCCACCTAGAGAACCCATAGCAACATCTGCTAAAATAGCAAAGGTAGCCGATGCCCATTGAAGTCTTCTGTAATGAATTTTCGTTTTGGGATGCACACCTGAAGGAGCAAACGCTAAATAACCACGCGATAGTGATAATAAAATCGAACGGCATAGGTTACTGACTACGTGGCCTATATGGCCCCAGAAAGCTGTATCAAAACTGTTAGCATCTTTAGCCTCAATAGCTCTGACTTCTTCAAAAGCGTAAGGATGACAACGTAAAGCCCCCTGACCGAAAATGATCAAAGTTCTTGTCATGATGTTCGCCCCTTCAACTGTAATACCAATTGGCATCGCGACATAGCTTTCGGCTAATAAATTACGATGTCCTAAAGAAATACCAGCTCCACCCATAATATCCATCGCATCATTGACAACTGTGCGACCCATTTCGGTAGCGTGATATTTTATCATGGCCGTCACAACAGGTGGTTTTAAACCTTTATCCAGCGCGCCAGCCGTAAATTTTCTCATGGCATCTAGCGCGTAAGTTTTTGCGCCAATTCTGGCTAGTGGTTCTTCAACACCTTCGAACTTACCGATGCTGACACCAAATTGTTTACGCACAAATGCATGCGCTGATGTTAAACGATATGAAAGTTTTGCACCACCTGTTGATTGCGCTGGTAATGAAACACCACGACCAGCCGCTAAACACTCCATTAGCATCGTCCAACCACGACCTACGCCTTCGGCACCACCGACGACAGCGTCCTCAAGAGGCACAACAACATCTTTACCTTGCGTTGGACAATTATGAAATGGGATCGATAGCGGGTCATGTCTGCGCCCGACAACAACACCAGGTGTGTTTGCAGGAATAAGTGCAGCTGTAATCCCAAGATCAGTACCTTTACCTAATAAATTTTCTGGATCATTTAATCTAAACGCTAAGCCAATCACTGTCGAAATTGAAGCTAATGTAATCCAACGTTTATTCCAATTTATTTTAATATATAGTTTTCCATCATCACCCTTAAAAACAACTCCCTGCGAAGAAATGGATCCCGCATCAGATCCTGCCAGTGGCTCTGTTAAACCAAAACAAGGAATTTCTTCACCACGGGCCAAGCGTGGTAACCAATGATTTTTTTGCTTCTCAGTGCCGTAGTGAATTAATAATTCTGCAGGCCCTAATGAATTAGGCACCATAATTGAAATCGACAAAGGTAACGAACGTGATGAGGCTTTCATGACAACTTCAGAATGGGCCATAGCCGTAAAGCCAAGACCGCCGTATTCTTTCGGAATAATCATTCCTAGGAAACCTTTGTCTTTGATAAATTTCCAGACTTCCGGAGACATATCTTTATTTTTCCATGTTTTCCAAGGGTCACACATTTTACAAAGCTCTTCTAATGGGCCATCAACGAATCTTTGTTCTTCGTCAGTTAATTTTGCATAGGGTTCTTTTAAAATATTTGTAAAATTAGGTTTTCCAGAAAAAAGATCTTTTTCAACCCAGACCACACCGGCTTCAAGAGCTGTTCTTTCGGTTTGTGAAATTTGTGGAATAAATTTAGCTTTTTCAAAAACATACATGACGCCTTTTGAAATTAATAAAGTTCTCAGTGGCTTTATTAAAAAGAAAACAAAAATTGCTGCTACAACAGTTAAAGTTGTTGTTGATGCCCCTAATCCGAAAAGGGCCAGCAAAGAAACAATCGCCCAAACGAACAAAGGTGAATTAAAAAAACCTACGAAAAGTAATACGAAAATTGTTGCGACAGTCATCAGCCAGACAGGCCCTAGCTGAATTAAAAAACCATGATAACCATATAATGCGTCCACAAGTTGCTCCCTCTAAGATAATAGCTAAATCCGTTTATGAATTGAGATCACTATTATTTCAGCACTCATGATCAACTCTGACAAGTCCGTATTATAGAATGTTCGCTCTACAGCGCGTGGACTGACCTCTAAAAACAAAAAAGAGCTTGTATTTCTACAAACTCTTTTTCTTGTTACACAATTAATTATATAATCGGGAACTATTTTGTTTCAGTAGCAGGTGCTGTTTCAGTTGTTGCAGGTGCAACAGCTGCTTCAGCCGTACCAGCTGCATCAGCAGGAGCTGCTTCAGTTGGAGCTGTAGTTTCAGTCGGAGCTGCTGCTTCAGGAGCGTTTTTAGAACAAGTAAAACCTGTTGTAAATGCAA
>JANOOI010000487.1:0-5124 GCA_031421235.1 Bdellovibrio sp. | reverse complement strand
CTCTGAAAGATAGTTCGATTCAATGTGAGAATGAAAACTTTAAGCTGGTTCTTTAATTTGTTATTTGTTTTTATCATCAATGCCTTCGTTCTCAGTTGCGGCACTTCGGGCACAGGCCTGATCGGTTCTATCACTCAGCCCAACCCTGCTTATCGCGGGCCTATTATTGATTTATCTAAGGAAGCCAAAGCTAACCTTCCCTACAGAAGCTTAGACACATCTCAAGAACTCACAACGATTGGTTTTGGGTCTTGCAGCGATCAAAATTTACCACAACCCGTTTGGGATGTAGTCCTTAATAATAATCCAGATTTATTTTTAATGATGGGCGATAATATTTACGCTTCAAAACAAGAAGACCGCCCCTTCATTGACCAGTATATTAAATTAAACAATAACACTTCTTACAGAAAACTACGCGAATCCATCCCCTTTTTAGCCACGTGGGATGACCATGATTTCGGGCAAAATGATGGCGGCTTTGATAACCCTGATAAAGAAGACGCAAGGCGATCGTTTTTAAATTACTGGGGTTACCTGAAGCAAACATTACCTAAAAATCAAAAAGCTATTTATCACAGCCGTTTGATTGGAACTAAAAACAGACAAATTCATTTTATTTTATTAGACACACGCTGGGATCGAACGGCTCTTTTAGAAAATACAAATATCACAGATCTAGTGAATACAACTCCGAAGCTTTACACAGCCCAAACTGATCCGAAACAAAAAATGCTGAGCGAAGAACAATGGCTGTGGCTTGAAGAGGAGCTGAAAAAACCAGCCCGGTTTAAAATTATTGTTTCTTCAATTCAAGTCATCGCTAATGACCATGGTTTTGAAAAATGGGGAAATTTTCCTACCGAAAAAGAAAGACTTTTTAATTTATTAAAGAAAACAAAATCTTCAAAAGTATTATTTCTATCTGGCGATCGACACTTAGCTTCGCTAGCTAAAACTGAAATTAAAGACTTAGGTTTGATCTACGATTTAACCGCAAGCAGTTTAAATAAACCCTCTAAAATGATAACTGCTGAACTTGATGCAAGTTATGTGACAGAAACTTTTCATGAGCCCAACTTTGGTTTACTGAAATTTAATTGGGAACAAAAAAAATTAGAAATTGAAATTCGTGATCTTAACAACGAAGTGAAAATTTCTCATACGTTATTGCTTTAAGGAGGACTATGAATACACCAACCAGAGTTTACCTTAAAGACTACACAGCACCTGATTTTTTGATCGAATCCGTGCTTTTGTCTTTTAATTTACATGAAACAAAAACTTTAGTCTCTGCCGAAATTAAATTTAAGAAAAACAATTCTTTAGCCAACGATTTGATTTTAAACGGCGAAAAAATGATTTTACATAAAATCGAATTAAATGGCGAAGTCCTTAAACCTAATCAATATATCATTACAAATGAAAACCTAACAATCGTTAATGTTCCCAGCCAATTTACATTAAAAACCCAAGTAGAAATTAATCCCTCTGAAAATAAATCTTGCGAAGGTTTGTATTTATCAAAAGGTGTATTCTGCACGCAGTGTGAAGCCGAAAGTTTTCGAAAAATTACTTATTTTATCGATCGCCCTGATGTAATGACATCTTACACAGTCGAAATCGAAGCCGATCAGAAATACAAACATTTGTTATCAAATGGTGATTGTGTTGATCAAAAACAATTAGCCAACAACAGACATTACGCAAAATGGATCGATCCATTTAAAAAACCCAGCTATCTATTTGCATTGGTTGCTGGCGACATGGGTGTTGTCGAAGACCAATTCACGACTAAATCTGGTAAAAAAGTGAAACTTGAAGTTTATGCCCCGTACGGTAAACAAGATCGCTGCAAACACGCTATGATTTCTTTAAAAAAATCGATGAAATGGGACGAAGATCGTTTTGGATTAGAATATGATCTGAATCAATACATGATTGTTTCTATTGATGACTTTAATATGGGCGCTATGGAAAATAAAGGATTAAACGTTTTTAATTCACGTTTAGTTTTAGCTGATGAAAAAACAGCAACTGATCATGAATTTAATCAGATTGAATCAGTGATTGGTCACGAATACTTTCATAATTGGTCAGGTAATCGTGTGACATGTCGGAATTGGTTTGAACTTTCGTTAAAAGAAGGTTTAACAGTTTTTCGTGATCAAGAATTTTCAGCTGATATGAATTCACGTGCTGTTCAGAGAATTAAAGATGTGGATGTTTTGCGATCACGCCAGTTCAGTGAAGACACGGGGCCAAACGCTCATCCCGTTAGACCAGATTCGTGTTTAGCTGTCGACAATTTTTATACAGCAACAATTTATGAAAAGGGTTCAGAAGTCATACGAATGATTCAAACCCTTTTAGGGTTTGATGGTTTTAATAAAGGGATTAAACTTTATTTTGAACGTCACGACGGTCAAGCTGTCACAATCATTGATTTTATTGATGCGATGTCCGATGCCAACCAATTTGATTTAACGCAGTTTCAATTGTGGTATTCGCAAGCCGGAACACCAGTTATCGATGTCACTGAGACTTATAATTCACAAAATAAAACTTACACTTTAAAACTTAAACAAAACTGCGATTTAACTTTAACAGAAAAAGAAATCGGTTTTATTAAAAAGCCATTTTATATCCCTTTAAAAATGGGTCTACTTTTGAATGATGGAACAGCGCTTAAACACACTGAAATAATATGTCATTTAAAAGACGTCGAACAAACTTGGACCTTCGAAAATATTCCTACAGAACCCGTGCTATCGATTAATCGGGATTTCTCGGCTCCTGTGAAGTTAAACTGGACGGTCACGAATGAAAAATTACTTTGCCTGATTAAATATGATTCTGATGCCTTTAATAAGCGTGAAGCTTGTAATAAAATGCTTAAAGACGAACTAATGAGGCTTATTCAAGACCATACAAATAATAAATCACTTCATGTCGATCAAAAAATTGTTGATGCTTTAACTGTTGTTTTAAATGATTCAAAACTTGATCCACAATTTAAGTCTTTAATGCTGTCGCTCCCTAACGATCAGGTGATCGCGCAAGATTTATCTGTTCTTGATGCTGAAGCTATTTACAGTGCAAAAAAAGCAATAATCACTGCGTTTGCAAAACAAAATGATGCACAACTTATATCAATTTATAAACAACTGAAAGATCAGAATCAAATTGGTGCTAGATCACTAAAAAACAAAATCTTAGGCTACTTATCTTCGATCGAAAATCAAGAAGTCAGTGATCTTATGACAGCACAATATAATCATGCACAAAACATGACGGACAGTATTTCTGCTTTAGTTTGTTTGTCTGAATTTGATAATGAACAAAAAAACAAAGCCCTGAATAATTTTTACAGCCAATGGAAATCAGAAAGTGTTGTTTTTAATAAATATTTATCTGTCATTGCAGGGTCATCATCAGAAAAAACTTTTGATGAAGTTATGAAAGTCAGTCAATCTGACGATTTTGATTTACAGAACCCCAATAACATCCAAGCCCTTTACGGTGGCTTTGCTAATAACTTATATCGCTTTCACACCGGTCATCAAAATACTTACGCTTGGCTGATCACAGAAATTTTAAAAATTGATAAAAATAACCCGCAAGTCGCCGCCCGCCTTGCCAGCACCGGGTTTAATTTAACAGCTAAGTTACCACAGGATTTTAAAGACCGCGCCCAAACTGAAATTAAGCGGGCCTTAAATGATAGCCAGCTTTCGAAAAATGTTCGCGAACAACTTGAAAAATGTGTTTAACTGTATTTAGTCACAAAGCGACGTTGCGCTGGGTTGACTCTTACTGATTTGTTGCTATCTTTATTAAAGTAGTGAGGGTTTAGATGCTAGAATCAAAAGGTTTAACTTCAAGAAAACAGTTAGTGGTCGATGCTAGATTTCAAAAAGAAGCTGCTCTGTTTTTTTTAGTTGTTATGTTTTTGGGGATCTTAGTTTTCTTTACCTTGTGTCTTACTTTTGGATATTACATTTTACAAACTCTTGCTGAAGTTAACAGTCAACTAGCAGAACAGATACTACTTAACATTTCATTAAATCAAGAATTTCTGATTTATTTATCAATTGCTATGTTAGCCATATCCGCACTTGCAACAATTGTTTTAAGTTTTTATTTCACGAACAGGATTTCTGGTCCTATTTACCGTATCGATACTGATCTAAAAAGTATGATGGAAACAGGCGAATTTAAAAAAATAACAATTCGTGATTCCGACTTTTGTGGAAATCATTTAGATGTGATTAATAAACTGATTGAAGATCATCTAAAGAAATAAAAAAAAATTCTTTTAATTAACTATGGCCTAGGCGAATAAGGACAAACATAACCACCCAATGTTTGAAATCCACCAGGACATCGCGCGGGTGCCGGTGAAGTGGTGTTGATAGCTCTATTTGGATTGTTTACTAAGCCTAATCCCAGTCCCCCACCTGGTCCAGCAGCGACTGCATTTGCTCTACAGATGATCGAACCATCAGAATTAAATCCTGACATTGTTTGATTCCCAGGACACGCCGTTCCTACAAATGCAGAAGTATTAACACTGTTATTATTTTGAACTGGCATATCATTACATTTGATACTGCCGTCAATATTGTACCCAGCCATAAACTGGTTGCTGGCACATGATTGAATATATCTGTTGGCAATTTGCTCGGACATGCAATCAACTATTTTAGTGGAGGCCGATGTGGTGCTATCAACGCTCAAGACTGTGGATACCATAATAGGCTTGTGTGGCCTGACTGATTTATTTTTGTCAAATTCAATAATCCAATTAGCTGTGTACATTGTACCCGATCCACTTATAATTCTTAATTTTATCGAATCAACAATCATCGATGCGGAATAGGTTGAGGCTGGCTGCCCGACTTGAGTGATTATTGCACCAGGTACGCCAGCGCTGACATTTGCGTAAATAGGAAGAGTTGGCGTGAGCGTTTGTGGTAGTGATCTGGAATCAAAAGAAAGCTGCGTTGGGTTATTTAAAATATAACTGCAAACTGAACCATGAGATAACACACTGATTAGATTTTTTTGTAGATCTAAACCCGCTAAAATTTCTGATACAGACTTTGTTTCTTTATGTTGATT
>JANOOI010000486.1:0-2275 GCA_031421235.1 Bdellovibrio sp. | reverse complement strand
TGTGTGGCAAAAGGCTCTATATCTAATTTTAATTTTTTTGCGACAAAGGATTCAATTTTTAATGGAATTGTCGACGATGTTCCAACAGCCCCTGACAACTTGCAAATCTGAAACTGTTTTTGTGCTTTTAATAAGCGCTCTTCACATCGTGATAGCTCTGAAATATAACCATAGATTTTAAAACCAAAAGTGGTGATTTCAGCAAAAATACCATGAGTTCTTCCAGGACATATTGTTTTTTCATGCTTTTCAGCCATTTTGACTAAACTTTTTTTAAGCTTGCTAACTTCCAGTCTGATAATTTCAAAAGCTTCTTTGATTTGCAAACTGAGTGCTGTATCTAACACATCTGAACTGGTCATACCGAAATGAATGTATTTACCGTTTTCGCCGACTGTTTCAGCCAGCTGACTAACGAAAGCAATCACATCGTGCTTCGTCGTTTTTTCAATTTCAAGAATACGATTCACATTTATTTTTGATTTTTGTTTGATATCAGCAGCAGCTTTTTTAGGGATTATTCCGTTGAAGGCTTGAGCTTCAGCAACAGCGATTTCAACGTCCAATAAGAATTTAAATCTTTGACCTTCATCAAAAAGTTTTTTCATTTCTTCAGTCTGGTATCGGTTGATCATTTAAGCTCCAATTTAATGTCCGGCCATCAGCGAGTTCTGTAACTCATTTTTCATTTTAAAATATTTTTTGTGTTTTTTGTAAAGATCCGCATTGATTTGTGTGAAAATCAAACTGCGTTCGACTTCTGAATACAAATTCAAAGGGCTAAATAAAGTCGTATTCACAGAAGCCTTAAGCTGATGGCTTGTGGCTACTGAAATAGCCACTTGATCCACGCCTAACTCTTTAAATTGCAAATGATCTTTTTTTAAAAAAATTAACTCAGAAAGTAGGCGCTGCTTTATTCTGTCAGAAAAATAACGAATGAATGGATCGTCATGGCATAACGAAAGGGGGACTTGAGTCCAAATTGTTAAATTTTTATTCTGAGGTTCGACGAAATAACAATTGTCGTAAACAGAAACATTGTTTTGGTCTTCGCAAAATAAAAATGAATTTTCTAGTGTTAAATCAGATTCAGATTGATAATGAAATGCCATCCACTGAAAAACGATGTCAGCTGCAGATTTATTTTTTTGAACATTGAAAATAGATTTACACTCTTTTTCTAAATAATTTAAAACTGAATCCGAATTTTCAATAAATATATGCTGATAATTTGAAAAATCACCGGGTTTCAGTTCTTTTAATAAATGAACCTCTGCATTCATTAAATGAAAATTAGCTGCCAAAGGCTTAATTTTTAAATGGGTTACAGGATCAGGGCAAAGCTGTTTTTTAAGTTCAAATAAAATAGAACTTATTTTTTTTCGCTGTTCACTATGAGCGTTCACTTCCCCTGCTTCTGGTAAAACAGATAGCATCATTTGTTGCGAATAAACTTTCATCGTTTCAAGTTCAGGGAAAACAAATTTGAAATGGGGTTCCAGGATAAAGTACGAGATATCTACATTAAGTGCTTTAAAATAATTATTATGTTTCAATGTGGCGCTATTTGTAGCAATAACTAAAGCTTTTAACATGGGTTAAGCATAGCTAATTCAAAGAAAAATTCAAAGAAAATTAAAGCGTAAAGTAGGATCAAGCAACGTCATTAATTAATTCATACACCAGGCTATATTTGATTTAGAAAAATAGATTTCTTTTATGAAAATATAAGGCATACTTTACAAGTGACTCAGTCAAAAAAACATAATTTCCTACGCAATACCATTGCATTTATTTTAACCATATTTATCGGCTTACAATGCTTTTCTCAGGCTTTAGAATCTGATGAATCTTTTGATCCGTTCTCTGATTACAACGAATTTGAACAAGACACCGAAGAAGAAGCCGATATCAATTTTTTAAAAAATGGCCGGTACTTAACTTTAGCCATAGTCTCTGGCTATCGTGGATTTACAGACGGTTTTAGTAAAGCCTACGGTGGTAATTTTATTTATGGTGTGCAATTCAGTTACTTTTTTGATTTAAATATTGCGGCCTCCCTGGGCTACACCACTGGCGATCACGCAGTCAATTTTAGTAGCGCAAGTAATACACCTTACACAGGTAATGTGAACCTTCAGGTTTTTGATATTAATGTTAAATACTTTTTTAATACTGATAACGTCACAAAAGGTCTAGCTGATCTAAACCCATATGCCTTATTTGGGACTGGTTATTACACAAGAACGTACAATCTTGACCAAGAATTCGG
>JANOOI010000485.1:0-3688 GCA_031421235.1 Bdellovibrio sp. | reverse complement strand
TAAAAACTGTCTTGCAAGACTTACAATAGGCCTTGTCGAGGCTAAAATCATAATACAGAATACAAATAGGGGTTCGGTCATTTGCAAAGACTGCTGATAGTTAATAACTGCTGTTGGCCCTTCGATTAAAAACCAAGTTGCTAAAAATACAAAAGCCCAAAAACCAAAAACAACTTCAACTTCTGATAACAAATGAAAAAAAGATTCCCGGGCTGAACTTTCAGGATATTTTTTTGATAATTTAGCAAAAAATGGCGCAATGAAACTGTGAATCAAAGCCAGACCTAAAAAAATTGTCGATATCACTTCTATTTTCATTACAGTTCCATTTCTATTGATTGCATAAATTTATTGGCAAAGATTTTTATGCTTTTGTATATATTGATTTTGCTGATTGATAACTTCAGGCGAAACATTAAAAATCGATTCGTCACAGCGGTTTTCTTCAATCAATTGATCTATCCGGATTTTCTCTAAAGGCGTGAATGAAAGCTTCCATACATATTTAATTTCTAGCCAGTTTCGCAAATACTGGCAAGTGTAGTTTCTGTTGGGTGGAATATATTCACGAGGACTGCGGTCCCCTTTTCTTTCATTTTCATGGCCACTGACTGGCAATAAATGAAATTTGTTACCCAAAAAATTCGCGTACAAACAACGTTTTAAATAATCCCAATTATGAGCCCCAGTCATATAGGCATTTTTAAGTGCAACCACGTGATCGATCTGAATTTCACTGGCTTTGTAATAATTTAAATCAGTGTAAGAATCATCCCAGTCGCCAGTGACAATGGAACAATTGCTATTTGTTTCAACGGGGCCTTGCGAATCACGCATTAATACCAAGGCACGCGTGTTCATACAATTACCTTTAATTGGTTTAATCCATCCACCGAAGTGTTTTTTCCGATCATACTTGGTTGATGGTAATGGAAATTTTTGATTTACTTTTTTAAATTGATTTAATCTGATTGCGTGTTGAGCGGTGCTATCAATTGCATCGATGACGTAATATTCATCATACTTAAAATCTTCTTCAGCCAGCTGTAAAAGATCTAAGCCGCCAGAGAAATTTGCAAATGCAATTTGAGTCGTCGTAATAAGAAGTAAAAACTGAATCATACGAAAAGACTTGAACAGGCGCTTCATCATAAAAGCATTCACAAAAAACCCCTTCCTTGAAGTTTTTAAGATCCTGTATTAGATTAAACCTAATTCATGAACCAGACGCAACAACATAAAAAAACTGATAAATATAAGCCATTATTTTGCGATGTTGATTTTTATGTTGAACATCAAAAAAGTTTTACTGATTTTCAAAAATGTATTGAATCTTTTGATAATCCAGTTCGATTTACCTTATGGTGTTTGTTTCTATGTATGATAAGAAGACCCAAGGATTGGTTTAACGGTTGCCGTGTAAATCATAATGCAAATAAATCAAATACTTGCGATATTATTATCAAGCTCTTTTTTCAAATGTTTCCGACGCTTGTTTGGCCTCAAAAATTACAGAATGATATCAATTTAACTGACTTCGCGACTATGGTTCGTATTAAAGCTATCCCAGATTGTATTCATGAATCAATAGCTCAGGTTTTATCTGGCAACTACCCCATCCGATTTTCAGAAACGGAACCAACTGCTAAAGAACTGCTCAAGATCCAATGTTTTGGGGAAAGAGTGATCACGTTTAATTCTGATTATCAAAATTGGCCACATCTTAAATACGGCGAGCGCGATGTTCTCAGTTTTTGGTTACATGATCTCATTCATGCCGAACATTTTTTTCATCAACCTGAATTAATGACCATGCAAATCGGATTCTATCGTTACGTAAATAATTCTTTAAAAACTGACATATTCAACGAGGCTTTTGAAAAGTCACAAAGTTTCAAAACAGCATTCGATTATTTAATAGCGGATATGAATTCGCATCCGCTGCACTTGCTAAAAACATATCGAGCTTTGATTGATATTCACTTTGATCAAAGATGGGATTTAGTTTTAAATACAAATATATTTTGTGATAGTTTGACAAGGTTAAATCAAAATAATTTTACAAATAACGATTGCGACATGGCGCTTCACTATCTAAAAGGTCTGGGTGCGCAGAGCCATTACGAAAGTTAATAGAGCATTTTTTCTGTTTTTGCTAAATTCAAAATATGGAAAAAACAGAAAACTCTAATACACAAACAGCGACACTTCCTGATCAAGAAAAATCAAACGAGCCATCAAATATGAAACTACCGCTTAAAAAACGTAAAAACAAAAACCGCAAATTGGCGGGTTGGTAGATTTAGTTTTTTTGACATTTGGTTTCAAGATTTTTCATCGGAATAATCGTCAGTGCTTTTTGATGCGTGCTTTCTAAAACAACTGGTGGTGCTACACTAGCTTCAAAAGCTTCTTTCCACCTTGAGGCGCATAGGCACCATCGATCGCCCTGTTTTAAACCTTTAAAATCATATTCGGGCCTGGGCGTGATTAAATCATTTCCTTTTTTCTTCGAAAATTCTAAGAACTCAGCAGTGACCACAGCGCAGACAACGTGAATTCCCGTATCTTCAGCCCCAGTGGAACAAAATCCATCGCGGTAGTAGCCCGTTTTGGGGTTTTCTCCGCAGCTGATTAAGGGTTTTCCATATACGTTTAAAATATGATTCATTTGCTAATCATCCCAAATCTATCTATAAAAAAACAAGAGGTTTCTTCATGCAGGTTTATTTTTCTGATCATTACACTTTGCCGTTGCCAGAAGAGCACCGATTTCCGATGTCGAAGTATCGCATGCTGCGGGATTATTTGATCTTAAACAATATCATTACTGAACAGCAGCTGCATGAAAGCCCGCTGGCAACCGAAGACTTACTGCAATTAGCCCACACCGATCATTATATCACCGCTATGAAAACGGGTGACGTCGATTTGCAAATCATCAAGCGAATTGGTTTTCCATGGAGCTTTGAACTTTACCAGCGAAGTTGCGCCACTGTGGGTGGAGCACTTCAATCAGCAAAATCCGCACTTAAAAATCAAATCGCTGGCAACTTGGTCGGGGGGACACACCACGCCCACGCCGATCGTGGCGAAGGTTACTGTGTTTTTAACGACATCGCCGTTGCAGCTAGATACTTGATTAAAAATAATCTGACCGAAAAAATTGCGATCATTGATTTGGATGTTCATCAGGGAAACGGAAATTCCAGCATTTTGAAAAATGACCCGGAAATTTTTATTTTTAGTATGCACGGGGAAAAGAATTATCCGTTTGTAAAAGTGCCATCCCATTTAGATATCGCTTTACCAACTGGTGCCGACGATGATTTGTTTTTAGCAAATCTAAAAATCGGCTTAGATGAAGTGAAAAAATTTAACCCTACCTTTATTTTTTACCAAATGGGAGTCGATCCGCTGAAAGAAGATAAGTTGGGGTTAATGAATTTAACGTTCGAGGGTCTAAAAAAACGTGATGAAATGGTCTTATCCTACGCGAAAGATCATCAAATTCCGATCTCTTTGGCCTTGGGCGGTGGGTACGCAGTCCCGATTGAACTCAGTGTGGAAGCTTACGCCAACACATATCGGGTCGCAAAAAAAATATTTGGCTAAATGATTTTTTAGAAAAAAATGGTAGGCCCGAGGCTAATGTACTCAAACCAACCCAGTTATTAATAAAACGAGA
>JANOOI010000484.1:0-5091 GCA_031421235.1 Bdellovibrio sp. | reverse complement strand
ATCGCAATCGATGCGATGCCGGGTTGATTGATTGGCAAAGACGTAAGGATTTCAGCGATAAAAAATAAGCTGCCTTTTTGGTGATGAATCAAGCAGGTATTTTTACCGAACCAGCCCAATCCAGAACGGTAAGCTAGATCTCTTTCTAAAACAGGGCCAGAATCCACAAACGGTAAAAAAATGTGTTCAGGAAATTCTTGTTTCAATAAGTGAATTGTTTGATTCAATTTTTCTTTCAGCCAAAAATGATAATCATTATTTTGTGCATACATTGCAATGCGGGCAGGTTTAGTTGCCGCCGGTTTATCAAAAATAGGGTAGTAGTGGTGGCCAATTGTTAAAGCCGACAGTAAAGTGGGCTCAATATTTTGCGGATGAGCTTTGGTATCGAAATGATTTTTTAAGTAATCCATATCGCCAAAAAGGCCTTGATCAAGCCATTTTCTATAGAAATCAATCGTCAGTGGCCTTTTTAAATCTGTCAATCCAACCAGATCAAACTGCATTTCGGTTTGAATATCAGATAAACGCTTGTGCCAAATAGGATCGGTGATGGAATCCAGCGGGTTTTTTTGTAACTTTTGTGTTGTTTCATTCGTTGAATCCATCAATGATAGTATATATGAATTTAGATTTTAATCGAGATGAATTTATAAATCGCTTGAAAAAGCATGATTTGTATTTTCAACTTATGAACTGCGCTGAAAAATTATTTAAGATGAATCGGTTGTGCTGGATATCTGGCGGAGCAGTTCGGGATTTTATTTTAGACCGTGCGCCCTATGACATCGATATGACGACTGATGCAACAGATCAAGAAATCTTAGAATTGTTTCCACAGGCCGTACTGACAGGGCAAAAGTTCGGAGTTTACAAATTACCAGTTAAAAAAAATGGCCAAACATATATTATTGATCTGACGGTCTTCAGAACTGATGCTGAATACTTAGATGGTCGTAGACCCGTTGAAATTATTAGATCGACGCCAGAGCTAGATGCTTACCGCAGGGACTTTACGATTAACGCTTTATTTTTTGATCTAGATAAAATGCAGTTGATTGATTATGTTGGCGGGTTGAGTGATCTAAAAAACCAAGTTTTAAAAACTGTGGGCGATGCAGCTTCAAGGTTTAACGAAGATTACTTAAGAATTTTACGCTGCGTTCGGTTGCAAGCAATACTGAATTTCAAATTGGATCTAGCTACAGAAGCTGCAGCCTTTAAGCTGGCTGAAAAAGTGAATCAAACCAGCGGCGAAAGAATTTGTGAAGAATTAAGTAAAATCAGCCAATCGAAAAATAAAATCATATTTTGGAAAAACCCACTGACTGAACAAATAATGAATCATGTCGGGTTTCAGTATGATATTAAAAAATCGTCTAGTTTGCCACCGGCCAAGCCCAATTTAGTTTTTGATTTAGTTTTTTTAGCCAATTTCAATCCCGAGGTTATCAGCTTTGTAAAAGACAGATTGAAATGCAGCAAAGATGAAGTCAGATTGACCGAAGCATTGATTAAAGAAGCGTTATTGTGTCAAGGCAGCCAGCAAAGCCTGTTTAAATTAGCCGTACGCCTTGAGAAATCAGAACACAGACAGGCCGGACTTTACGAGGCTTATTTTTGTCTGACAGAAGTAGGGTTATTTTCACCAACAGATTTGGATCAAGCCATGACGTTGATCGAATTACATCCAGAACCAATACTGACTGTTGCTGATTTAAAAAACGAAAAAGCTCCTGAATTTCTTTTATCGAAGATTTCAGAAGCTTTACGTGAAATGCAATTTGCTGGGACTATTAAAACAAAAGATCAAGCCGTAAAAGCTTTGCCTGATCTTATTCGTAAGCAACAAATTCAAAAAAACACTGATGAGTATTAACTTGAAACGGGATAACAATGCTGTAGTGATTACGCGAAATAATGGGTGGATTGTTCTCTGAAAAGCAAGCCACAGGGCGGGTCATCCCTAAAGTAAAACCGTTATTGCTGGCTTTTGTTTTTATCAAACCATAAATCATATTTGAAATTTCACCAATACCGTCTAATAAGTCTGCCGATTTAGGTTCAACTTTTGCCCCCAGCATACTTTCTAAAATTAATAAGATTGGAGCTGATTCAAAATGCAATCTAACCTGCATCGGTTCATCGATCATTTTGATGTCCATAATCACAGTAATTTCAGCATGAACTTTCCATTTTTTTTCAATGATAACAGGCTGAAATTCGATGCGGTCCGCGCCAAGAATTTTAATGGTTTCAGAAATGCCTTCTTTGATGTGGTCTATGACCAGCATCTTAGAAAAAGCTTGTATAGTCGGTATCATTTTTGACTGTTTTGCTGCCACTTACGCCGCCTGTGATGGAAAATGTTTTTGGTAAACTCTTTTAACAACTTTTCGCATTGTAGCAAAGTCATCAGCTATCAAAAATTTAGTATTTGCCGGGAACATGCTTAGACTCCTTCGAGTGAAAATAGGGTTAAATCTATTATCTATTTTCTGAACTTCGTTGTAACAATTCTGTGTTGTCATAGTTATCGGTCTAGTTTTTTTAAAAATTGAGGCCAAAAGTATTGCGTTCTATGAAAAGTCTTGTCAGACTTAGATGTAGGTTGTTGTTGCTCAAATTGAGACAAGTGTCGAGATAAGGAAATCAAGATCTGTTTTAAAATGAGCAAAAGTGTGACAAAGTGGGACGAAAGTTCTGCAAATAAATTGAGTAGCTAAAACAAAAACATTTAAGCAGGAGGAGCAAGGATGCTCAGAGATGTCTTAATTCAAAAAGGTCTTTCAAATCGCGAGTCAGAAGTTGCAGAACTAGTCTCTAAAGGGCTATCTAACAAGGAAGTTGCTAACCAACTTTTTGTCACAGAAAAAACTGTAAAGTTTCACTTAACAAACATTTATAAAAAAATGAATGTCAAATCACGTGCACAACTAATTGTATGGTGTCTTCCACACCTGGGTTTTGTTGAAAACGAAATTAAAGCTGAAGTGGCTCAACCTGCTGGAGCAACGGCTTTTAGTGCGCAAACAACACAAACTATTCCTGCGGGAAACACGACAATCACTTTACCAGGTGGCGGCATGGGCCGTAACAATGGTAATTCTGATTTAGGCGTGTAGTTTTATTGGGTCATCTATGATCGAGAGAAAAACCATTCGTTCTTCTCAGGTTGTGATGACCCAACTTGTTTTACCTTCGCATACTAATGCTCTAGATACCATCTTCGGTGGAACAATTGTATCATGGATAGATATTGCCGCTGCTATCGCAGCTCAAAGGCATTCTCAAAAAGAAGTCGTCACAGCATCAATAGACAAATTAGATTTCATAGCACCAGTTAAAAAAGGCTGGGTCGTTAATTTAAAAGCTTCCGTTAATTTCACGTCACGTTCATCAATGGAAATCGGTGTCCGCGTGGATGCTGAAAATCCTAAAACAGGTGAACTGTTTCACACAGTTTCAGCCTACTTAACATTTGTGGCCTTGGGGTCAGACGGTAAGCCAACTCCTGTTCCTGAATTAATTTTAGAAACAGAAGTAGATCGTCGCCGTTTTGAATCAGCTAAAAAGCGCCGTGAATATCGTATTCAAAATCGTAATTCTTAGTTAATTAATTACTTACAAAGCTTATTCATTAGAACTTTGATTTTTGCAGCAGCGGATTCATCAGCTATCGCGTTCATTTCATTAGTATGAATGGCTTTTTCGCAATCAAGCTGACCATTAAGTAGCATTTTGATTGGTTGAAGCATTTCTAAATCCAAGGCCATTTGATTGCCTTCTGGAGTTAACAGCTTTAGTTCTTTCACGGTAAAGGCTTCATACTGAAGATTCAATTCTGTTTCTAAATCATTAAAATATTTAACGAAATTAGTTCCTGCAGAAGAGCTAGATATTAATGATAAATAATTCTTGCGAAATTTGATGTAATCGTTTTTAAGATCATTCGACGTTTGGGCTTGTGCCAAAGTTGCGGTTAATAAAACTGCTGTAAGAATTAAAGTGAATTGTTTATACATGCTCGGGCTCCGTTGTTAGCAAAATCTAATTGTTTAGGGGCTTTGAATAATTTAGTTAGGCGATCTTGTTTTGCGTTCATTTTCGATGTGTATTCAGTCAGATCTTTGCCTTCTGCTGTTTTCATAGGTTTTTGAATGGCCGAAATAAATTCAGTCGGAGACAATCCTTTAAGTCTGCGAATAGCGGCCTTGGCAGCTACTTGCCCGCCAGATCCATAGGCGTTCATCAAAGCCAATTGCTGCGCACGCGGTAGCGCAGGATTGCCTTTGTTAATTTCATTAAAAGCTTTCATTTTTGGAGCTATGTCTTTTTCCCAGATATTAGCTAAGCCGACTAGTGTATACAAAGTGTTTCTTTCAAAACCTTCGCCGTACTGAATAAAATCACATCTGTTTTTTAGGCTAGGTTCTTTTTTAAGATCTTTAGCCACTAAGGGTTGGGCTACTTTACAGCTTTCATTTTTTGAAGATTCGATTTGTTTAAGAAATTTGTGCCCACGATGTTTTTGATGAATGTCTTTAATAAAAATACTTGTTAATTGGCCAACCCCGACGCCGCCAACATAAGAATAATTGGGTCTGAATCCTGATTCTAAAGCATACATTTCAAAAAGAACTTCTGGGGTCACTGGAAAATTTGTTTCAGCTTTAACACATTGGTAAAATTCGTTAAGCACAGCAGCTTGATATTGGTACATGTCATTGGTGACACATAATTTTTGTTTCGTTTTTTCACCAGATGGGCAGTTCATTTGTTGTGTTGACGTTTTGATTTGCGCAACAGCAGCAAGGCATTCGTCTTTAAACAGGGGTTTTGGCACTGCGCTTTTTTTTGATAAGTCATTAAATTGTTGAATGTTGCTATTGTTAGAAGAGTTTAATATTTTTTGAGCATTCATACAGTTAGGACAATTTTCAAGTGCATCAGCTTCTGTTTTTTGTGGATCGCTCAGTTGGTATTTTTCAGTGATCGCCTTAGTTAAATCACTTTTGCTTTGAGCCTTAGTCAACTGATCGACAAGTTGCGCTTTGCTAGCTTCGCCGCTGAGGCAACTTTGTTGATTGG
>JANOOI010000483.1:0-2915 GCA_031421235.1 Bdellovibrio sp. | reverse complement strand
GCAACAGGTCACGAAGGCAGTTTTGGATCACTTCATGCCAGGACAGCAAATGAAGCTTTAATTCGTTTAGAAATGCTTGTTCAAATGGGAGCCCCACAGTGGTCGATTGAATCCATTCGAAAACTCATTCAATTAACTGTGCAAAATATAATTGTAGTCCATAAAACAACTGAAGGACGCAGGCTTGAAGGCCTTTACGAAATCACTTCAGTTGAAAGTCATGGATTTACTATTATGTCTTTAGGTTGATGCGTCTGTAGGCTTAGTTGATGTTGTTACATTCAGTTTAACACCCACCTCAGTCAATTGATCACGACTGACTTCACTAGGACAATCAGACATCAAACAAGTTGCCTGTGCCGTCTTAGGAAATGCAATGACTTCACGAATGGCTTCTGTTTGCGTAAGTAACATCACTAAACGATCCATACCCCAAGCAATACCACCATGCGGAGGTGTTCCATATTTTAAGGCCTCTAAAAAGAATCCAAATTTGTTTTTAGCTTCTTCTTCTGATAAACCTAACAGTCTGAAAATAGCTTGTTGTATTTCGTTTCTGTAAATACGAATCGACCCGCCACCCATTTCGTAACCATTACAAACTAGATCGTAGGCTTTAGCTAACATATGTGGGTAAGCCTTTTCATTATTCTTAATCATATCATCAAAATATTCGTCCGTTGGTGATGTGAACGGATGATGTCTTGAAACCCAGCGCTTATCATTTGGTGAATATTCCAGTAACGGGAAATCAATCACCCATAAGAAATTATATTTATTGAAATCAATTAATTTTAATTCACGACCTAATTGTAAACGCAGCGCTGACAATGCAGAACATGCTGGATCATAATTATCAGCCACAATTAGACCACAGTCATTGTCTGAGCAGCCCAAGGTTTTAAAAATTTCTTGTAATTTTTCAGGCGTAAAAAATTTAGAAATCGGTGACTGAATTGTTCCATCAGCATCTTTTTTAATCCACACTAAACCTTTAGCTCCATTTTTCTTAGCCACTTCAGTTAGTTTATCAAACTGACCGCGGGTAAATGTTCCACCCGTCGGAATACACAAACCACGAACAACACCACCACGCTGTAAAGCATCGTCAAAAACTTTGAAACCAGAGTTTTGTAAAATTTTTGAAAGATCTTGAACTTCCATACCAAAACGGGTGTCAGGCTTATCAGATCCATAGCGATCCATGGCCTCTTGATATGACATGCGAGGAATCGCCGGCACATCCATATTTTTAATTTCTTTCCAAATAAGACGAACCATTTTTTCATTTATTTCTAAAATATCTTCGACGTCGACAAATGACATTTCAATATCGATTTGTGAAAATTCAGGCTGACGATCAGCGCGCAAATCTTCATCACGGAAACAACGCGCAATTTGAAAATAACGATCATAGCCTGCCACCATCAGAAGCTGTTTAAGAATTTGTGGCGACTGCGGCAAGGCATAAAAATTTCCTGGATTAACCCGTGATGGAACTAAATAATCCCTGGCACCTTCTGGTGTCGATTTAAAAAGAATTGGTGTTTCAACTTCGATAAAGCTTTCTTTTGTTAAAAACTGACGAACTAACTGGGCCACTTTATGACGAATCATTAAATGATTTTGTAACCGCGGCGAACGTAAATCAAGGTAGCGATATTTTAATCGTAAAACTTCGTTTACATTTTCGTCATCAACTTGAAATGGTGGCGTTGTTGCCTGATTTAAAACTTCGCAACGAACGGCTTCGATTTCGATTTCACCAGTTTTAATTTTGGAATTTTTCATGCCATCTGGTCGTTGGCGAACAACACCTTCAATAGCAACAACAAATTCTCCACGGAATTCTTTTGATGTTGCTGTTTCAGCTTTATTTGGATCAAGAACAACTTGTAGAATTCCTTCACGATCACGCATATCAATAAATATAAGACTGCCGTGATCTCGGCGTGTATTGACCCATCCCATAAGGACGACTTTTTGGCCGACATGTGTACTGTTTAAATGACCGCAATAATGTGTTCTTTTAAGTTCTTTTACAAATTTCATAGAAATTAGAATCTCATAATTGACAAACCACAGTCAAAACTCATCTTACATGGAGTCCTAAAAAGTCATGTTCTTTTGCTTCAGCATGGCAAATAGGGTATATTGAACTAAATTTTGACCTTAAAAACGAAAGAAAAGGACCTAGATATGCCTAAGCTTAATTTTGAATTGCCTGCTCCGATAACAACTGACGAAGCTTATTTGAAAATCAAAAATTTTTTGGATTCAGACAACGCCTTTAAAAAAATGGATTCAAAACTAAGCACGACTTTTGACGAGTCTAGCAAAAAGTGCTCAATCATTGGATCGCAATTTAATGCAACCTTACAGGTTAAACCAAAAGCCGACCAGTGCTTAGTCGCTATAGAAATCGAAATCCCGTTTGCGCTCAGTTTGTTTAAAGGTAAAATTAAAGACGAAGTCGAAAAAGCATTTAAAAAAGTTTTAACATAAATTTAATTGACCAATGATACTTAAAAACTATGTCTAAAAAAAATTCAAGTGTAACAAAAAAAAATGCTCAACCACGAGCAAAAAAAGTGACTGCAGAAATTGTTGATGTAGATTCTGCAATAAGCTCGCTACCTGCTGTTCAAGATACAGGCATTGCCAGATCGCGTGATCCGCTAACAACTTATTTAGCTGAAATAAGAAAGTATCCCGTTTTAAGTAAAGAAGACGAACTTAAATTAGCTAAACACTACTTTGAAACAAAAGATCCCGAAGCCGCACAAGCCCTTGTTCGTGCAAATCTTCGGTTCGTTGTGAAAATTGCAGCAGAATACGCACGATTTTCTTCACGCATGATTGATCTCATCCAAGAAGGCAATGTAGGCCTTATGCATGCCGTAAAAGACTATAAT
>JANOOI010000482.1:0-5396 GCA_031421235.1 Bdellovibrio sp. | reverse complement strand
TTAGGTGAAGCTGTTGTTCGTGCGAAAGAATTAGCGATCCAAGCTGCCAATGACACGAATGGTGGTTTGCCACGTGAAATGATTGCTTCAGAAGTTGAACAAATTTATGGATCACTTGTCGAAATGAGTAATCGTCGGTTTGGTGATCGTTTCATATTTTCGGGTTATAAAACGACGCAAGCCCCGTTTGATACAACAGGAAAATACAATGGTGATGATGGTCAAATTCAAGTTCAAACTTTAACAGGACAATTCCTGCCCATTAATTTAATTGGTTCACAAGTTTTCTTGGGACAAGATTTAAGTTATGGCGGCGCTGTTAATCGCGATATGAAAATTCCACAAACTGTCGAAGAACTTCAGTCGTATAAATTAAGTCAGATCGAAAAAGAATTTGAAAAAGAAAACACACAAGAAAATAATATTGAAACACGTGCGCCTGCTAGTCTTGGTGGTGTTCAACGAGTTGGCGGAGCCGGCGCTTCCGAAAGAGATCCAGTTTCAGGTACCCGCGGAGTTAATATTTTTCAGGCTGTGTCTGGCCTGGAAGCTTCTTTGAGGGCTGATGATAAGATAGGGATTCAACAGTCTTTAGAGTCTTTAGATGAAGCTTTGAACCAAGTTAATTTAGCCAGAGCCGAAGTTGGTGGGCGTGTTAATCAATTAAATGCTAACAACGACGGCATTCAGCGAAGTATAATCGACAACAAAACGTACAATTCACAAATCGAAGATGCCGATGTATTTAAGGTCATGACAGATTTAACTAAATCAAACCAGACTTTAGAAGCGACATTACAGACTTCGACCAAATTCATGAACCAAAGCTTGCTTGACTTCCTACGGTAGTCCAATTAATTAAACTTTTTCCAGTGATTAACCGATACAGGTTTATAGCGCACAAATGCGCTTGTTATTAGACAGGAGTCTTTACATGCTCGTACTTACAAGGAAGTTAGGAGAAAGCATCGCCATTGATGACCACATCAAAATTCGAGTGGTTCAAATTAAGGGCAAGCAAGTCAGATTAGGTATAGAAGCGCCTAAGGACACCAAGATTCATCGAGAAGAAGTCTACTTAGCTATTCAAGATCAAAATCAACAATCTATTCAAGTCAGCAATGATAAAGTTAAAAATATCTCTAAATTATTAAAACCTGAATAAAATCTCTTAAACTGTTTTTTTGAAGGAAATTTAATAACCTAAAGCGTTATAAGCATAAAAAAATTGATGCCCGTCGCTTTTAAGGTCACTATTTGACTAACCGGTTGAAATAGATCGTTTGTCTTAAAAGTTAGCAGTAATTGCTAGCTTTCAAAAGTTAGCTTTGGGGGGATGTCGCTTGGTTATTAATACGACTCGATTCGGACAGATACAGTTGCAGAATGAAGACATCATTACTTTTCCAGAGGGCATGCTTGGTTTCCAAGACTTACGTCAGTTTGTATTACTTGATGATCCCAACGATGATATTTTTGCTTGGTTACAAAGTTGCGAACTACCCTCAGTTGCGTTCCCAGTTTTAGAGCCTGAAATTTTTGGTCATTTCTATTCAGTTAATTTATCTAAAAATGAAATTGAACTTCTTAAAATCAAAGGCGATCAAAAACCTTCATTTATGAATATTATTACGATCCCGGACGATCCCACGCAAATGACAGCAAATGTGAAAGCTCCAATCGCTTTTAACATGACTGAAAGAATTGCTCGTCAATGTGTTCTTCAAGATAATCACCTAGCTATTCGCGAACCTATTTTTGTGAAATTACAAAGTCGTGTGGTGCAAAATCCTAACATGTCATTGAAAGCGCTTTCACCAGGCTTTTCTTCCGCAGTGAAGTTAAATAATAAATCAGACATTGACCAAAGTTTATAACAGCTGACATTCTCGTCAGATGTTATTTCATAAATTAGTATTTTCTCAAGCCTCATCAGTTATTGATATTGGTCAGACACGTTTAGTGACATCTGATGACCGGCTAAAATTGCCTGAACATTTAAGTGCCTATCTTGAAGAAGCTTCACAAAAAGATATTGATTGGTCGACATCAAAAAACCTTTATAAAAGTTTATTTAAATACAACAAATCAATTTTTTACAAAACGATAGCTTTTCAAGTTTTAGGCAGTGGTTTGTCGTTTTCTATTCCAGTTTTGATTCATCAGTTTATAACTGGATTACAAAATGGAACTCATATTCAGACTTTGCTAATATACGCTTTTTCTTTTGGTGTTGTCAGTGCTGGTCAAGGTTTGGCAATCCAGCATTATTTTTATCACACGCTTAATTTTTTTCAACGCACTGTAAATATTGTTAATAAAAAAATATTTTCACAATCTCTTAAATTATCTTCATCGGCTAAACAAAGATATCAAGTCGGTGACGTGGTTAATTTCATGAGTACCGATGCTGATACGCTAGGTGAATCGGCTATGACTACAATCGATTTAGCTAATGCAGTGGTGCTACTAACAGGGTGTTCAATTTTATTATTTCATTATTTGGGCTGGTCAGCCATTGTGGCCATTATTGTGATGGCTATTCTGGTTCCATTAACGCAGCGATTAGCAAAAACTTTTACCAAACTTGAACACCAAATGATGTCGTACCGTGATTCACGGGTCACACTGATGACTCAAATTTTAAACGCTATTCGTGTGGTAAAATATTTTTCTTGGGAAAAAAGCATCCAAAAGGAAGTTTCTGAAGTTCGCGAAAATGAAATTCAGGCCCGACTGAAATTTGCCAAAGCTGAAATACTTTGGGGATTGATGTATGCGTCTATTTCAACGGTCGTCTTGTTTTTTGCATTGATGACTCATTATTACCGCGGCCAAGAAATTAATTTGGCTTTGGTTTTAACCTGTATATCAATATTTTCACTCATGGAAGACCACTTTAGGGGACTGTCTCGGTTTATTAGTCGATTTACGAATGTTTTTGTCAGCGCTGATCGCATTACAAATTTTATTAAAGCTGACACTGTTGAAACGACTAATAATACTTTTGTTGAAAATTCAGAAGTTGAAAGCTCTATACAGATTAAAAATTTAAATTACGCACATCTTTTTAAAAATCTGAATTTAAATATTACTTCACGGCAATCAGTTGCGATCGTAGGCCCGGTCGGCAGCGGTAAAACAACGCTGCTGAATTTATTGTTGAATGAAATCAAACCCGACACAGGTGAAATTCAAATTCAGACTGATAAAATCGCCTACGTATCACAAGAAGCCTTTATCATTAACTCGACACTTCGTGAAAATTTATTATTTGGCCAAAATATTTCTGAAAAAGAACTATATAGAGCGCTCGATTTAGCCTGTTTATTGCCAGATCTCAGTCTTTTCCCGAAAGGAATAGACACTGAAATTGGGGAAAAAGGTGTGAATTTATCTGGTGGGCAAAAACAACGAGTCAGCTTAGCTAGAGCAATATTAGCTAGAACACCAGTGATCTTATTAGATGATCCTTTGTCAGCTGTTGATTACGAAACTGAAAAACGTCTTTGTGAAAAATTGATCTTTGGTGAATGGAAAAATAAAACTCGAGTTGTCGTAACCCATCGTATTTCACAGCTTAAAAACTTTGATCAAATTATTTTTTTGAATGACGGTCATTACGAATCTGGCACGTACGATGAATTGATTCAAAAATCGGAACATTTTAACCGGTATTTAGATATTGAACTGAATAATCAGAAAAACGATCTAAAAGTTCAAGAGACTTTTACTACTAATGAAATTTCTAAAATCAGCGTTGAATTAGAAGCCGACGGTCGTGTCACAGTTGACGAAGATCGCGCATTAGGATCAGTTAAAAAAGATATTTATTTATCTTATATTCAGAAATTAGGTGGTGACGGCCAGTTTCAAAATTTGTTTATTTGGTTGTTATTTTTTGGAGCTTTGGCTTATGTCTTATCCCCCCTGCTGCAGAAAGTGTGGCTGACACAAATGAGCTCTAGTGTCGAGGCCTTTAAGTTAGTGGTTGTATACGGTCTTCTGGGGGTACTAACGTTGTTCATTTCTGGGATTAATACTTACTGGTGGACTTACCGTGGAATCACCGCAGGACGGCTGTTTCACGACCGTATGCTGGCTTCTATTTTAAAAAGTAAGATTCGTTTTTTTGACAGCACGCCCATCGGTCGTATTTTGCAAAGATTTTCAAGAGATATTGAATCAGTCGATCTTTATTTGCAATGGAGTTTCGATGCTGCTGTTCATTCATTATTTAATATTGTGATTTCGTTTTTCTTAATCGTGATTACATTACCGATCAGTTTATTTGTTCTGACTCCAGTTTTATTTTTGTACTATAAATTACAAAATCAATACCGTCGTGTAGCCCGCGAAATTAAAAGACTAGATTCAGTGGCCAGATCACCACGCTATGCCCACTTTAAAGAAACCTTGCAGGGTTTAACGGTGATCAGGGCGTTTAATAATCAGAAGTGGTTTGAATCGGAATTTTTGGCTAAACTAAATTATTCAAACGAAATGTATTATACTCATTATATGGTGAATCGATGGTTTTCATCCCGGTTGCCTTTAGTCGGCGGCGGAATATCTATGATCACAACTTTTGGTGTTGTGTATGCAACCCAGAATAAAGCGCTCAGCGTGGGTTTGGCTGGGCTGGTAACACTATATGCTCTAGAATTTTGGCGACATCTAAACTGGGGTGTTCGAATTTTTTCTGATTTAGAATCACGTATGACATCAGTCGAAAGATTAAATTTTTACACGGAACTACCATCAGAAACAGAATATATCACTGTATCAGAATTTAAAAAACAGTATCCATATTGGCCACGAAGTGGATCTTTAGAATTTAAAAATGTTCGTCTTAAGTATGCAGATCATTTGCCTGATGTTTTAAAAAGTGTGAGCTTTTTTATTTCATCAGGTCAAAAAGCAGGTTTAGTTGGTCGAACAGGTTCGGGTAAATCCACATTGTTTCAAGCGGTTTATCGATTTGTTGATTTTTACCAAGGTGATATACTGGTTGATGGACTATCTATTAAATCAGTGCCCTTAGAAATTTTAAGAAAAAATTTAGCAGTGATTCCACAAGATCCAAGTTTATTTATGGGATCATTAAGATCTAATATTGATCGCTATGCTGAAAGTTCTGACCAAGATGTTTGGTTCGTTTTAGAAAAAGTTGGATTGAAAAAATTTGTCTCTGAATTACCTGACCATCTTGATTTTAAAATCAATGAAAGCGGTTCAAACTTGTCACAAGGCCAAAGACAGTTGATTTGTTTGGCTCGGGCATTGTTGTTAAAAGTAAAAATTATTTTCTTAGACGAAGCCACAGCCAGTGTGGATATTGAAACTGATGCTCTTATTCAAAAAGTCATCAGTGATGCATTAGGAGAAATGACTTT
>JANOOI010000481.1:0-1612 GCA_031421235.1 Bdellovibrio sp. | reverse complement strand
ATAATTACAATCTCTTTGTTACATTTATCAATACCTTTTAAAATATTAATTGTATGTTCCCAGTTTTCGGAAGGGTCGCCACTTGTCCCCATTCTTACAAAGTCTAATTTTATTTTATTTATTTTGATTACAATTAATTTACGGTGTGCTTCATTAAAAAACTGCCTTAATACTGTTTTACTAAAATCGTAACCGTATAGCTTACTTGATTTTGCAGCATAGCAATCATTAAAACACCCGCCAGTTTCATTAGCCATTCCACTTGAGCAACCAATCGAGGGGTCTAAAGAATTAATACCCCTCGAATTTTTAGTTAATGATATTTTAGTTGAATATTGTCTCATTACAATCTGCCAATATTTACGTGCCTGTCTTTTATTTTTGTCATATCTCCTTTGTAAAAAATCAAAATCTTTTGTTCACGCTTTGGAAATTTACGATAATGCAAAGTACGTTTAGCGTGTGCAAGTCTTGTAAACTCACATTCTAAATAAACAATCTTGTTGTAAATATGTAACCCTTGTTCTTTAAAAAATATTTCGTGTTCAGCTTCACATCCATAGTAAGCTCCTTTTTTATCCCTACTATCTCCAGTCATAACAACAAAAAAACAATTATCATTTAATACTTCAATAGCTTTTTTATATCCAGTAAATAAAGTATCTCTAAACTCTTCGTAAGTTGGTATTGAGTTTAATTCTCCTTCAGGTGGGTTTCCATCGTAATCTAAATAATCTTCAACTTGATAATATGGTGGACAAGTAAATACTAAATCGTATTTCTGTTTTGGCGTAAACTTTGAACTATCCGATTTAATCCATTTTGTATTATAAAAGTCTTTGCAAATTGCATTGTTAGCATCGCATTGGTTTTGTCTAATTTCACTTGATAAATATTCGTACCCATTATCACCTGTAACAAATCCAAATTGAACACCACCACCAAAAGGATTGTAAACACGAATACCATCTTTAGGCATAAAAAATCTTAAAATAACTTCACACGCAACAGGGTCTAAAACAGATACATTCCCATTAAAAGATTTACCTTTTACATCTTTTACTTTTCCATCTTCAATTACTTGTGTTGATAAAACTACATTTGACATTCCATTTTCTCCCATCCAAGCCCCTTCACGTGAGGCATATTTTGGGTTTAAAACATTGTGTTTTTCTCCAGCCGCTTCAATTTTTACATTCCATTCCTTTTTCATTTTAAGCCAATCCCCTTTTGTGCTGTTCCATACATTTGTCATTGTTGCGTGTGCAAGTCTTTTCATTCTCACTTGCTCAAGTGTTCCATAAACAACATACGAATAACCGCTAAGGTTTAAATACTCTTTAAATCCAAGTTCAAAAAATACTTTTGGACATTCTAAATCGTGCTTTTGACTTACAGTCATTATCATTGGGTAACCAAATGTATTTTGTTTTATAATTTCTCCTACCATTTGCTTGTAGATATCTTTATCTTTTTTGTATAAAGACATAGCAGATTGTAGTAAGCAAAATTCTTTTGCATCGTGGTTTATTTGGAATGTAAAAAACCCTTCAAACTCATCATTGTACTTTCCGGGCTGCTGAAATAGTCCGAAGGTAATGAAGCCGTTGCT
>JANOOI010000480.1:0-3180 GCA_031421235.1 Bdellovibrio sp. | reverse complement strand
AGATTTTGCGATGGCGATCAAAATTGCTTCTGCACCCACTGTTGGAGTCGGTGAAAAAGAAGTCTACACACAAGTTGAAAAAGTAGAAATCGATCCTAAAAATCCAAAAAAATGTACGTTCACTTATGAAAAAGCCAAATGGGATTTCTTTCAGTTAGGAACTTTTTTTCCAGTTCCAAAACATTTAGAAGAAGCTGTGTTTAAAAAATACGGCGAACAAAAAGAAGGCTACGAAAAAAATTCTCTTTACACTAAAGATCCAACCAATCCTGGGTTGTTTAACGGGCCATATTTGATTTCTGAAATCCAATTAGGTGATCACGTGACTTTTATTCCAAACCCTAAGTTTGGCGGCGAAGCCCCAAAAATTAAAAAAATTATTGTCAAACATATCCCTAATACGGGAACACTTGAAGCCAACTTACGTTCTGGCACAATCGATTTGATTTCTAGTTTAGGTTTAGCTTTAGATCAAACCATCGCGATTGAGAAAAAAATTCAATCTGAAAAATTACCTTATATAGCTTTATTTCAGCCCTCTGCCGTTTACGAACATATTGATTTAAATTTAGATAACCCGATCCTTAAAGACGTCAAAGTTCGTAAAGCCTTAAATTATTCGATCAACAAAGAAGATCTTGTGAATGCGCTATTTGAGGGAAAGCAACAACCGGCTATTCACAATGTTACACCAAAAGATCCTTGGTTTACTGCTGATCCTAATAAGGTCACACTGTACAAATACAGCAAACGTGAAGCTGACAGACTTTTGGATGAAGCTGGATGGAAAATGGGCCCAGATGGAATCAGAATAAAAAACGGTCAACGTCTTTCGTTTACATTAATGACAACATCAGGCAATAAAACCCGCGAATTAGTTCAAGTTTATTTACAAAACCAATGGAAACAAGTTGGTATTGAAGTGAATGCAAAAAATGAATTGGCCCGCGTATTTTTTGGTGAAACAACTAAAAAACGTGGTTTTGATTCAATGGCCTTATTTGCATGGATTTCATCACCTGAAGCCAGCCCAAAATCAACATTCAGTTCTAAAAATATTCCAACTTCTAAAAATGGTTGGTCTGGTCAAAACTATATGGGCTGGAACAACCCGCAAGTTGATAAAATTTTAGAATCACTTGATGTTGAAATGAAACACGAAAAACGTATTAGCCTTGTTCATGAAATGTTAAAACAGTACACCGATGAAGTTCCTGTTTTACCGTTGTACTACCGTTCGGATACAGCTGTTATTCCCGCACAGCTTAAAGGCTACCGTTTAACAGGCCATCAGTTTCCTGAAACTAACGCAGTTGAAACATGGACTTTAGAATAACTTAAGGACGCTACAAGCAATGACGAACTTTATTTTAAGACGAGGATTACAAACACTGATCGTGATATGTTTATTATCATATCTGTGTTTTAGCTTAATGGCACTGATGCCTGGCGATCCCATTGAATTGATGATATCTGCAAATCCTAAAATCACTCAGGAAGATGTTGTTCGTTTAAGATCTTTTTACGGCTTAGATCAACCGTCATATGTTCGTTATTTTAATTGGGTTTCAGAAGTTTCAAAAGGTGATCTTGGTTATTCAAGAACTTATCGTATTCCTGTAACTGACATGATGGGCCCCGCGCTTAAAGCCACATTTATTTTATCAGTGTGTTCACTTTTATTTTCATTATTAATTGCTGTACCACTTGGAATTTACTGCGCTTTAAAACCTAATTCAAAAGCCGATTATATTATAAACTTAATTAGTTTCGCTGGCATATCTTTACCCTCTTTTTGGTTGGGTATAGTGCTTATTATTATATTCTCTGTGGTCTTAGGCTGGTTGCCAGCTGGCGGCTATCAAACCACAGGAATGTCATATGACGGCTTTTTTCATGAATTGTTTGATAAAGCGCAGTATTTAATTTTACCTATTTTGTCTTTATCAGTTCAAAGCATCGGAAGATTTTCGCGTTTTACCAGATCTGCGATGCTTGATTCAATGAGAAATGATTACATCAGAACAGCCAGATCAAAAGGCCTTTCTGAGAATATCGTTATCTGGAGACACGGCTTTAGAAACGCATTGATTCCGTTAATTACAATTATCGCCATCAGTTTATCGTCTATTTTTTCAGGCGCTTTAATCACTGAGACCCTTTTTGCTTACCCAGGTGTTGGTCGTTTAATTTATACATCTATTATTTCAAATGACTTTAATGTGGCCATGGTTTCTTTTGTCATTTCAATAGCTATGGTTTTAACCATGAGTTTAATCGCAGATATTTTATATGGTCTTGCTGATCCAAGGATTACTTATGAGTAATTTAGATCACCAACAAACGGCTGTAAATTCAGCTGAACAAAAACAAAACATCAAAGAAGCTGAAAAAGCTCAAACTTTTTTTGACATTGTTTATTCACAATTTAAAGATCACAAAGCAGCTGTCATTGGTGGATACATTATTATCTTTTTTGTTCTCATAGCTTTGCTGGCTCCAATGCTTGAATCCATTACCGGTAACGAAGTTGATCGACAAAATGTTTTCAACCGCTACAAACCACCATTTTCTAGAATTATTGCATCTCAAGATATTAAAGAAACATCTATTCAAAATTTTGTTCGCCAATTTCCTGAAGATGCAAAATTAATCGAAGCTGAATTAATTTCGAAAGGTTTAATACAACCCATCAGACCTGAAGATGCACTGTATGATTGGGTGGCTTTAGAAAAAACTAAAGCTCTTGAAATTGCTGAAAAAATTGAATCTTCACCAAAAAGTAAAGAACTGATTGCAATTGCATCTAGCTTCGAAAGCTTTCATCTTTTTGGCACAGATGAATTAGGTCGTGATGTTTTAATGCGTTTAGTTTACGGCACACGCGTATCTATCGGAGTTGGATTACTAGTCGCACTGATGTCAGCTTTTATTGGGCTTATTGTCGGTTCTATTGCTGGCTATTACGGCGGAGTTATTGATTCGCTTTTAATGCGGGTGACTGATGCTTTATTGTCATTACCTTTGTTGCCCGTTCTTGTCGTCATCGCAGCAATTGATCTGAAGAAAGTACTAAGCGGTCTTTCGAAAACAATGGAAGGCTTACTGGGTACTGATGCGGGATTATTCACGCAATCTATTTTAGATTCTATTTTTTCTGGCGGGAAAGAATCTATTTAC
>JANOOI010000479.1:0-10198 GCA_031421235.1 Bdellovibrio sp. | reverse complement strand
ATGAAAACAGAACGTTTTGATAAAGCATACACGGCTTATTCAACAACAATTAAAATGTCGAAAAATGAATTAATTCAATCACAGGCCTTACAAGGAATTGATCGATTATATGCACATTACATTGAAGCCGTCACAAACATGCCTGTCCCTGAAAGTTTAACAACCGAAGAACAAACGCAGCTGCGTTCTGAACTGGTTAAAATCACTGTGCCGTTTAAAGAGAAAAAACAGGACAACATCAATAAATTACGTCTGCTTTCAAAATTATCATCTACATCTTCAGAAAAAATTGTTTGGGACGAGTATAACGTAGAAAAAACAATTGAACCGCGTATTGAATTCTTACCTGTCGATAAAATTTCATCCTTCCTGCCCGCTTCAGATGATATCTTGTCGTCATCTGTTTCTAGATTAGATCGCAGTCAGAAAAAGTGTAATTCCCAAGATTTAACAGCTGCTAACATTGGTGGTTGCATCCAATCTAAAAAATATGGTGATGCTGAGGCCCTTTCATTAAAACTAGCGGCGCTGCCAAAGAACAGATCACTTGGTTTATACTACTTAAGTGTTATTTCAATTGAAAAGAATCAACAAGACAGAGCGTTGTGGATGATTGAAAAAGCATTATCAACTGATAGCTTTGTTTCCTTCTATCATTTTCAAAAAGGGAAAGTTCTTTATTCTGTCGAAGGTCTAGACAGTGCCCTTTCTTCATTCGAAAAATCCTTCGACATAAAATCGAAAACTCGTGAGATCAATGTTATGTATGGATTAAAATCGTTCTCAGACCGAGATTATTTGTCAGCAATGCAAGAATTTTCGCTACTGAGCACTGATGAATTGTATACTTATAAAGTGGCAACATTATACGTCGAATCAATATTACAAAGCGGACAAACAGATCAAGCTGTTAATTTAGCCCTAAAACTATTAGGTTCTCAAACCGATAATGTAGATATGCATTTACAGTTGGCACGAGTTTATGAACAGTTTTCTTTTGACACAGCTTCAGCTTCAAAAAGCTATACAAAAGCATTATCGTCTTCAAAAAATATTGAACAAAGAAATTGGTTAAAAAATAAAATAGAGTTTCTTAAGACAAATAATAATCAGAAAAAAATATCGTTGAACGTCGGTGGTGGATAATGCAGAAGTTGAATATAAACATAAGGAAAGACTATGATGACACGTTTAGCGATAACATTTATTGGCCTTATACTTTTTAGTTTAAGCGGTTTTGCTAAAACTAAAAAAGTTCGTGATATTCAAGAAGTTAACTTCTCTGAAATGAATTTAAAAGGAACCATCCGAAATCCTGATGGCGCCTATTTAGTTCAAAAAAGTGGTATTAAATTTATGCCTCTTCATGACGTTCAAAAAAACGTGGATCAAAAAATTAGGGAAACATCACTTTATTTAGATTAATTGAACTGACTTAAAGGCTGGGGGCCGTAATGCGATTGCAAATTAAACAGAAGACTCATGACGGAAGAACTAAAACTTGGAAAGTTGACCCCAAATCAACTTTGGTTACAATGGGTACTTCTAGAAAATCAGACTTAGTCTCTATTGATCGTCAAAGTTCAACTTTTGATGTGGCTTTTGAATATCGTCAAGATGGATGGCACTTCATTCAGTTTGGCACTCAACACACACAACCGGATATTTTAATTAAAAATAATGATTCTTACAAATTAGGTGAATCTGATCTTTCATTTACAACTATTGAGCTAAAACCTTTTGTTTATGAAATGCTTGATGGCGTAAGAACCAATGGTAAAAGCACTAAAAAACTTTTGATCGTTTCTAAAAATCAAAGAGTCATTGATGTTCAAGTTAAAAATCCAAACGAAAGTCTTTATGCAACACTCACTGGCAATACACAAGCATTACAGTTTAATACTTTAAGTAATGAATCTTGGGCAGAACTTGAAGTCGATGGTTTAAATTATAAATGTAAGCTAGTTAGTTTAGAAGAAGCTGATGCATTTACAAAAGTAAATCCAAAAGACTATATAGATAAAGAAAGTAAAAATATGCTGATTGCAACACTTGCTGTTGCATTTTTATTCATTTTTATTGGTGTTATGACTCCAAAAAGTAATATGGTTACAGCTGAAATTCAATTACCTAAATCAACTCAAAGTGCAGTCATCAAATTTGAAACACCAAAACCAAAGAAAACTCAACCTGCCGTAGCAAAAGCAGTAGCCCAACCTAAAGAAGCCCAATCAGCACCAGCCTCAGCTAGTTCTGGTGGAAGAGTCAGTGCGCTACTGAAGGGCGCAGTTGGTATTAGAATTTCTCAACTTATGGGTAAAGTCTCTGCAACTGACGCTAGAACGACTCAAGTACTAGTCACAAGCCAAGGGCGTAAAGCTGATGATGGTGCCTCTGGCCGAGCTTTAGCTGCAGTTGGTAACGTTGATACATCTGGACGGAACTGGAACGGTGAAGCCACAGCTACTGGTGGCGGCAAAGGTATTTCAACGGCCGGTGTTGGCGGCGGAAAAAGTGGATCTGGTCTTGGCAATGGTTTAGCTGCTGGCAAAACGGGTTCCGGTGGAGTCGGCCTGATCGAAGAAGAATCAGAAGTCATTGGTGGTTTAGACCGCGAAGTGATTGCTCAATATATTAAAACACAATTGGGTCAGATTCTTTACTGCTACGAAAGACAATTATCCGCTAACCCAGAATTATACGGTAAAGTCGCTGTTAAATTTATTATCGCAGGCACAGGCCAAGTCGAATCACAACTTATTGGTCAGACAACTCTTAACAGTGTCCCAGTTGAAGGTTGTATATTAAACAAAATTTCTAAATGGAAATTTCCAGAACCTCGTGGCGGAACAAAAGTTGTTGTCACATATCCATTTTTATTTAAAAGCACAAACTAGTAGGAGCACATCATGAAGAAGCAAAATATTTTAAAAATTATAGTTTTAACGCTAGCAATGGCTAGCCAATCTGTATTTGCACAAGACGACCGTGGGTCTGATAAAGTTGACTTAAAAAAATTAGAGGATAAATACTGGTCAGCAAAAGACGATGACTACGGTGTCATTCAAAATAGAACTTTTTCAAAATCTGGCAAATTCTACGGATCTTTAGTTTATGGAACACTAGTTAATGATGCCTACGCTGAATCTAAGGTTTTGGGCACAATGCTAGGGTATTATTTTACTGAAGATTTTGGAGTAGAAGGTACATATTTAAACTATGATAGTCAGAAAAATGAAAATATCGAAAAATTAAATAATATTAATTTTAACGTTTCACCAAATTATAATTTGATTAGAAATTCAATGGCGATTTCTGCCACATACACTCCGTTTTATGCAAAGATGGCTTTTATGAATAAATCAATTATGTATTTTGATATGGGCTTTACACTTGGTGCGGGTGTAACAACTTACGAACAAGTTCGATCTGCAGGTGTTGGCCAAGGTGATCAGTTTAGTTCAAAATCGTCACCACATGTTGAAATCGGGATAATGCAGCAACTGTTTGTAACAAAAAATCTGGCTTTTCGATTGGACTTGAAAAATAGTTTTTATAGCCAAGAAGTTGCCCCTTATCAAATCAACTCAAATAATTCGAGCGCTAAGGAAAATAAGGGATCAAATGACACTACATTAACATTTGGTGTCACACTATTTAGTAATTAATAAGTTATAGAAATTAAAACTGATTCAATAAAAGGATGAAGTAAATATGAAAACAGAATGAAAAAATTAACACTTTTATTCACGATCGCTATCGGGTTCTCCCCGATTGCACACAGTTTTAAACTTAAAGTTCACAAATCACCTGAATTCGTGACTACACCGCAAACCATCAGTCTTGAATCTGCAGCTGAAACGGCTAAAAAAATAAAAACATTTGAAACTGTTTCTGTTCCCCCAATAGTGCAGCCACTTTTGGAAATTCCGCTACCAATCTTAGCGCAGCCAGAATCTGTGGTTAAAAATCTTATTGAAATTAAACCGGATGAGTACAAATTAATTCAAGCCTTGATATTTCTTGAATATCAAAAAAAATATGATCTTGCGATGTCGCTATTCGTTGAATTAATGGCCCATCCACAATACAATGATTTAGCGACTTATCACTACGCTGAAACAGCATTTAGTCAAAAGCTTTACTCTGAATTCAGACACAAAATGATTGGTGTTGTTAAAACAGCTAAAGATGCTGTTTTGAAAAAAATGGCACTTGAATATTTAATTAAACAAATTAATTATCTTGAGGTCACAGATATAGCTCTTATTGACCCCTTGATCAAAGAATATAATTTAGATGTGTTTTCATCGCCTGATTATTTACTTAAAAAAGCAAAACACTTTTCAGCACTTGGTAACTTAGGCGAATTTGAAAATGCATTACTATTGATTCCTGTTGATTCAAAACAACACCATGAAGGAACACTCCTCAAAGCGATACTTAGCTACCGTCGTGGTGAATTAGATAATGCTTTGCAGACTCTTGAAATTTTATGGCCGAATGTAAAAGAAGACAAAAAAAATGAAGTTAGGAATTTAACGGCTTTAACGCTAGCCCGCCTGTATTTTCAAAAATCAGATTATTCACAAGCTTTTAAATATTACCAATCTGTAGATAAATCATCTGGGCAGTGGCTACAAAGCATGGTCGAACAAGCTTGGACACAAGTTCTTGCTGGAGATTATGAAGGCGCAGCCGGAAACATGTTCAGTATGCACACTGATTTTTTTAAAAAAGCCTACGCGCCGGACACTTACATCGTGCGCACCGTGGGATATTTAAATTTATGCCAGTACGGTGATGGTTTAAGTATCCTCGATGATTTAAATAAAAAATATAAATCAATTCATGAAAAACTTGAAGCCTTCAAAACAGCTAATAAAGCTGATCTTCAATACTACGATTTAGTTAAAAACTTTTTAAAGAACTCTCAGCAAGATGAATATTCTGGTGTGCCGCGGGCTTTCATAGTCGAATTAGCCCGTCACCCCCGCTATTTAAAAATACAGAATCAAATCAATAATTACGAAGATGAAAACTCAAGATTTAATAAAATCACTATTGATTTAATTAAAAAAGAACGTGTGGCAAGGCTTACGATGCTAAAAGCTAAAAACGAACTAGCCGGAGGCAAACGGGATAAAAAATCAAAATCGACATTAGCTGATTTAGAAAAATCGTTTTTAGCTAAAGGCATTGAACATTTGATCACCCAGCGCGCCCGCGAAGGGATCAAAAAAATGCGCGAGGCCGCCATAACACGTCTTACAACTGAAGAAACACAACTTCGCTTGAAAGCTGCTGTTAACTTAAAAAATAGATATTTCGAATTCACAGCCTCACTAGATAACTTAATCGATCAAAAAGAAGTGCTATCTTACGAAATATATTCCGGCGCTGGCGAACACTTGCGCTTCCAAATGGCTGGCGGACAAGTCAATGCTGATGATAAAACACGTGAAACTGCTGCACTGAAATCAAGTGAAAATCAAAACTATCAGTGGAAGCACAAAGGCGAAGTTTGGGAAGATGAAATTGGTCATTACCGTTCATCTTTGAAAAATGTGTGCCCTAAAGAAGAAGTCGCTCAAATTAATAATTAAAAGAGGTTTATCGTATGAAAAAACTAACAACACTAACAACTATTTTACTGGCTTCACTTGCCGTTTCTGCCGAGCCTTACAAGGCAGATGATGGACTAAAGAAAATTGACGGCAACGTAGGAATCACGGCCGAAAATAAAGCCGAAGTCAGCAAAAATATTGAACTCGCTAAAAAACAGCTGACAGACCTCACAAAAACTAAAGAAAATATTAAAAAACAAAAAGATTCGGTTTCGCAAGAGATCGTTAAAAATAATGATGCCTTGAAAAAAGTTTTAGTCAGTGAAAAAGAAATTCAACAACTTATGACGACCGAAAAAACTAAACTTGAAAAAGAAAATATACAGATAAAAGATCTTGATGCCATGATCGCCAAAGTAAAAGCCAACCAAGCTAGGCGCCAAACAATTATTGCTGATTATCAAGAACAACTTAATCTGGTCACTGGTGAAAAAAAAACATGGAAAACACGTGAATCTGAACTACGTGTGCAAGAAGGCGAAACCATTAAGTCCTTAAAAGAATTATCAACTGAAGAGAAGTCTTGGCAATCTAAACGGGCTGCTTACGAAGCTGAACTTAAAAAATGGACTGCTGAAAATGAAAAGCAGCAAAAAGTTAGTGACACATATCAGGGTTTAAAATCTAACAAATAGTTAGATACTTTTACGAAAAATAAATGACTTAATCTCTTCGGTTAAGTCATTTGATTCAAGTTTAACTTTTTCAGTGCGCAGCAAATAAGTAATCAATGAAAATAAATTATCATATTTAGAATTCGTATTTGCAATCCAGCCATGGGCTTCAGACCACGTTGACACTAAGAATCTTTGATCATCAGTCAATAAAGCATACAAACTTAAATCAACATCGTTCGCTGGTTCTGCAGCAAACATGAGTTCTGTTTTTTCGTTTCTGAGTTTGTTGGAAATATTCAAATCCTTCAAAAGACTGAAATAGTCTTTCTTGATGGCTTCTCTGATAATTTCGAATAACGGCATCATATCTTTCATGATTTTATAAGTTAGAGGATGTTTTTTTGTGGGGCAAGTCCTGTTCAGTGATTAGCGACTCATTTTGTTATAAATTGTTAAGTAATTACCCACGATCTTTTTGTAATAAGGATAATCAGCTGTTGATGAGGATGGGTACCTTTTTAAATTGTTAATACCAACGTTGTAAGCGTTTATATATAGCTTTGAATCTGACTTTAAAGCTGTCTTCAGGTACTTAAAATACAGCGCCCCGACTTGAATATTATAAACTGGGTCAAACAGCGCTTCACGGCCCTTCCAAGGCATTTTGTATTTCTTCGTGATCCATTCAGCTGTGTCAGGTTTTATTTGCATCAGACCTATTTCTCCGGCGCGACCCACGATATGAGGTCTAAATTGGCTTTCTGTTTTAATAACAGATAGAATAAACATTGGATCATATTGATAATCATAACTGGTTTGAACTAATGCTTCAGCCATAGCTTCTGCATCTAATTGCGGGTTCTTCGATTTAATGTAAGCTTCGATCGAATTTCTAATTTTTCTTTCATTAGCGAATTTTTTTAGTTTTTTATACGACTGTGGATTAGCCATTAAAATTTCACGCGAATGTTGCATTCGAATTCTTTCGATATCATATTGACCCGATTTATAATCAACGGTTTGACAACCAACATTAAGAACAGCTAGAAAAAAAATAATCTTTTTAAGTAAACTTCTCATACAAGTTATGCTTCAATTTCAAAGCCAAAATATTGAATCAGGATGAGACTTCCAACCCCTTGATAGATCAGGGTTATCATTTTGAATATATCTTAGATAATCTGATAACGAATTTACGAAAACAGTGTCTAATTTTCTGTGTACAGTGTCCGTTTTTCGACGAAAAACTGGACTTATTAATATGAAACAGTTTAAGAATTAATTTGTTTTAATTTTTTTCTTAAGAATTTTGTTCTTTATTTTTAGAGTCTCATTGGGAAATAACCAAAATGAGAATCCTGCAAAAATGGGCAGCACGACTGAAAAGGTGATTCCTAAGCTCGCGGCAATAGTTAAATCTGGTTGAATAATCAATCCATACATATTGGGGATCGTTAATTGGTATACCGTGGAAGCCACAGCATAAACCACAATGCCAACGAAGATATACTTTAGAATATTCAGTGAAAAACTGAAATACGAAAACTGATAAATAAATTTCTGATAAAATAACAACAATAAAAACAAATTTAAAAAAGCACTGATTATTGTTGAGATCATTAGGCCCTGAACTTGATATTTAGCCATTAATAGAGGTGCTATAATAATATGACATCCCAAACAGAATGCAGAAACCATTGCTGGAAGCCAAGTATTTTTAACTGCATAATAGGCTGGAGTTAACACACGCACTCCGCTTGAGAAAAGCATAATCCAGCAATAGGTTTTTAATATAATGACTGTTTGAAAAATATCTGTTTCTAAAAAACGTCCCCGCCCAAAAAGAAGTCTAACGATGGGGTCCGCCAAAGCAAACAGCCCGACTGCTGCAGAAATTGAAACAAATAAATTTAATTCTAAAAAATGCCTTGATGTAGCGGCCATTTTTTCTTTGGCGCCTGAAACCCAATATTGGGAAAGCACTGGCAGTAAAGCTGTGCCAAGGCTTACTGAAATTAATGACAGTGGCAGTTCAATCAGACGATCAACATAGTTAATATATGAGATTGTTCCTTCAACAAGGCTTGATGAAAATCGCAGATTCACAATGGTTGTAAACTGTAAAAGACCCATACCGATTAATCCTGGGCCCATGTTTCTGAAGACTTGCTGCAAGTCCTTATTCAATATCTGAAAATTTATTTTCGGAAAATAACCTGACCTGACCAAAGCTGGAATTAAAACAGCGGCTTGCAAAGCGCCACCTATAAGAACCCCCCAGGCCAGCTGCTGACCGTGTTGTATTTTGAAATCCGTTAATACTGATTGTGGTAAAATTGTTGAAATCACCATGGCTAGATTCCAAAAAGTCGGTGCTATGGCTGGCCAAAAAAATTGGCCAAGGGCATTTAAAATTCCCATGAAAAAAGCAAAACTACTGATAAAAAAAACAAAACCAAACATGATTTGCATCATGCTTCTGGTCATTTCATATTTTTCGACTTGCTGAATGTATTGTGGATCTAAAACAAGCTGCAAAAAATGATCTGGGAAAACAATCCCCCAAACAGTCAGAGCACTTAACAAAATCAGTAAGAATGTGTATAGGGTGTTGACTAAATTTTGAGCTCTTATTGTCGAATCGTGTTTAGCTTCAATAAAAACAGGGATAAAACTGACCGACAACGACCCTTCACCAAGAAGTCTACGAAACATGTTGGGTATTCTAAAAGCAGCACCCCACGCATCAGTGATACTTTTATCAAATAAAGCAGCCATAAGACTTTCGCGGAGTAGTCCTAATGACCGACTTGTCATCGTACCGAACGTCATTTTCAGTGCATTTTTTAAAACATTCGACTGAATAGCCCCTTGATTAACAGATGCCGCCGTGCTATCTAAATGTCTTCGTTCTGGTTGTTGTTTTATATCAGACATACTTTAATTGGAGGTTATACCTTGGCACAACATAAGTCAGCAGCTAAAAGAGCTCGTCAAACTACTCGTAAAAATGCTGTTAATACGACTCGCAAATCAATCGTTCGCACTGGTGAAAAAACACTTCTTAAAGCGATAAAAGATAAAGATGTAAAAACCGCTCAAACTTTATTATCTGCTTATGTAAGCAAAATGATGAAAGCCGCACAAAAAGGCGCTTTCACAAAGCAAACTGCAGCACGTAAAATTGCTCGTTTATCTACTCAAGTTCACAAAACTTTAACTGCTAAATAGTTGTCTCAAGCTAGACAGCACGTTCAATGACAGTCCGAGCCACGTAAGCTCGGATTTGTCGTTTTAGGGCCACACTCACTTCTCGAAAATTTGTACCGTAAATGACATAGCCAACTTTAGTGGCCTGATCAGCAATCGTATTTTTAACAACGCCACGTAAAGTAAAAAATCCACCATCTGGAATATAAAAACTTACGACAATTTGTTCACCAATATTAAGCGCCATATCGGTTTGAAAAGATAATCCGCCTTCGCCGATTTCGTAGCCGTCTACAACTTGCGAAAAGCCTTTGATTAAAATGACCACCGGTTTTTTAAAATGTTTTCGCGGATATTTACGCTGAATTGTATCTAATAAACTCATATACATTTATCGACAGAGCAACGCTAATCATAAACCGACTAAAGTCTTGAACTCTGAAAGATAGTTCGATTCAATGTGAGAATGAAAACTTTAAGCTGGTTCTTTAATTTGTTATTTGTTTTTATCATCAATGCCTTCGTTCTCAGTTGCAGCACTTCGGGCACAGGCCTGATCGGTTCAATCACTCAGCCCAACCCTACTTACCGCGGGCCTATTATTGATTTATCCAAGGAAGCACAAGCTAACCTTCCCTACAGAAGCTTAGACACATCTCAAGAACTCGCAACGATTGGTTTTGGATCTTGCAGCGATCAAAATTTACCACAACCTGTTTGGGATGTAGTCCTTAACAATAATCC
>JANOOI010000478.1:0-6516 GCA_031421235.1 Bdellovibrio sp. | reverse complement strand
GCGTATCTCGCGGTACCGATGCGGAAATCAGGTTGGCGTTCAGCGGTGGGCGCGCTATAGTGATGGTCCTAACGCGGGGTGGAGCAGTCTGGTAGCTCGTCGGGCTCATAACCCGAAGGTCGTAGGTTCAAATCCTGCTCCCGCAACCAATTTTTTCTAAAAATCTCATTTTTTAGGTTGGTGTCGCAAATGATCAAATCTAAAGACTATAATATAATCGAACAAATTAAAATTACTTTAAAAGAAGCTTATAACCCAAAACGTCTTTTTATTTTTGGATCACGTGCTAACGGCACAGCTACCAAAAACAGCGACTACGATTTTGTAATGGTGATTCCTGGAAAACACAAAACATCGCTTAATGATCTTGCAAAGGCTCGATCGTTGATTTGGGACAAGCACGAAATATCAGCCGATATTTTTATTTACTCTGAAAAAGAATTTGCTGATTGGAAGGACGAATTTAATTCAATCCCTGAAGTCGCTGTAAATACTGGTCAAGAGATTGAGCTATGAAGCTTTCTAAAACTGTACTTCAGTGGATTAAGTACGCTAGAACAGATTTAAATATGGCAAAGGCCTCTTTAGAATTATCGAGCAAGTATAAAGCTGTTGCGGCTTTTCTAGCTCAGCAAAGTGCTGAAAAAATCATTAAAGCTTATTTAACCGCTATCGATTGCAAAAGCACAATCTGCCATTAAAATTACAGAAAAAACTGTTCAAGAGTGTTTAAAAGCCATCAAAAAATAAAAACTCAGCTCAAACAACCAACTGACCTAACCCCCTTAACATAATCCAGATCCTTTGAGAGGATTTGACTAAAGAAGAATATTTTTAATACATCAAAATAAATCTTCAATAATTCTCGATGGTTACAGATTGAAAAGTCGTGCTATACTTTATCCTTATTATATTTGGGAGAATGTATGGAATCAAACTGTGATCAAAAAATAAAACTTTCAAAGACACACGAGGCTCGAAGCGCCTCTAGCTGGTATACAAAGCACCGACAGAAAAATTTTAGAAATATTATTTTAAGAACAAAGCTCATTGAGTTTTATCAAATGTCGCCGTGGAGCGATGACGAACCAAATTCAATCGGCATTCAATGGTTTTCAGGAATACAAACGCCATCAGCATTATTTAGCTATCCTGATCAGGTATACTGGAAAACACATAGCTTGATACTGATGTTTGGAAGCAAAAGATTTTGTCTAACTATCCGAGGCGGAAAAATGCCTTTTACAAATTTTGACAGCTATTTTCAATGGCAAAAACGCAGAAGAAATTCTGTCAATTAAACATCAGCAGGCTTGGCCGCTGGTTCATCAAACAAACCAAGCTGAGCATTTTGTTTTTTAGCAGAAGGATCAGCTTGGACTTTTGCTTGCTGTGGTTGATAAACATAAACATCCAGATCGACGATAGAGCCGAGATATTTATCAATCAATGGTTGAACGTCATTCCAATTCAAACCACCGTTGCCACATCCTAAAGCTGGCATCGCAAGCGAATCAATTCCCATAGTAGAGTAGTTAGCTGCTAAGTATTTTAGACCTGCCTCTATATCATCTAAGCGAGAGTCATCTCTCCAATGGCGTTTTGTCGGAAAATTTAAAATTTGAACCAGGTCATTTTCCCAAAGATAAGGTTTTCCAGGAATAGCTGCATTTTTATCACAAAGAGCTTTATATGCATCAAATAGCCCTTCGTAGCGATTTTTAAACTCAAGGGCTACACCTTTACCCATAACGCCAACGCAGTTCACAGTGTTCGTTAAAACCTGTGCTGGAGATTGAAAAATGTCGCCTTGAACGTATGTAACCACAAAAAACCTCTAAAGGTACCATCCAGCGTTTACCTGAATAGTTGTTGACCTTCCCCCATCAACTAAGATGAGCCTTTATTACCAGCTAGTAATTGGTGATTTAATTTAAAATTAGGCGACCCATTCATTAACAATTTCTTTTTCATTCAAATTCAAAGCTTCAGCAATTTTATAAAGCGTTGCTCTTCTTGGCATTGATGCAGAATTAAAAAATCGGCTAAGTGAAGGTTGAGGCAATCCTGATTTTTCGGCAAGCTTTGCAATGCCTCCATGGCGATCTACAACTTTTCTTAAAGCATTTTTAAATTTTATGACATCTTCAGCAATTGCTTTCAAATCATCAAATTTAACATACGGTTTTTTAACAGGCTTCTTAGGAGCTTCGGCCCTTAGATCTATTTCGTCCTGTAAATCTGCAATAATTTCATTTCTTTCTATTTCGGAACCAGCTTCAAACCATAGAATCATCAAGTCATGGGTTCCTTCATATTCTAGGGCTTGCTCAACGCAAGCGGAGATAAAATGAGCAGATAGCCCCATCTTCTTCATTTGCGTAGCAACTTCATAAACCTTAACTTTTTGTTCATCTGAAGTAATAAAAATACTCATAGTAGACCTCTATAATTATATGTGCCATTAGCAATATCGTTAATTCTATTTTTTAATAAAGCCATTTGCCTTTTATCAATCTTGTCATCAGTTTTTACGTAACCTTGGCAGAGAAAAGCTTTTCCAGCCCAAATCACAACCGCTAATCTCAACTGAACTTTTCCGTTACCAATGTTGTGCCACTTCATTTTGAAACCATGTTGAATAGTCTTCCCACCTAAACCAGTTGCAGGCCCCCAAAATTTAGAATTGAAAAACTTCGGATCATTCGGTGGCCAACCCTGCTTCAAAAGCTCAGCATCTGGCCTAAGCTCAGAATTATATTCTTGATCTGTAAAAACCTTTGCATGCTTCAAGTCGAGATAGGAATTTAAAGACCATTCTGTTATCACAACATCCATATCGGAACTCCTTTACATAACTTAACATAACACAATATAACATTCAATAACATTATGTAGCACGTTTTATTTCGAGATTATGGATAAATATTATATACTTACAAAGTTAAACCCAACTTAGGTCAGCTTATTAAAGCTTAAATCGAACTCATATTCACCAAATACGCCCTAGCCGTTGGATATTTCTTAACACAAACACACTTCCCGACCACAAGTGATTTTATCAAGTTTGGATGTATAACAAATTCCTCAACCTCACGAAGTGATTTGCCTCCAGTTCTATGTTCGAATAACCATGTTCGTTCAACTTGTAATGTTTCTTTCCAAGCCTTTCTTGTCTCTGCCATTCCTGAAATGATTTCTGCAAATTCGTCGATGATGATTGGAAAAGGTCGTCGTTCAGCTTTCGGAATTTCAGCATCTACTCTAGCTGAAACATTTTTAAATCTTGTAAAATAAAACGACCAATCGTTTTAGCCGTTTCACCTTACCTTCTGGAATCTAAAAACAGAAAAATTATTTTTGAAGATTTGTAAGTATTAAATAAATCTATACCTGAATCATTCGAAGTAATTAAATCTCCGAAATCTGACATCACTATACTTTCAAGCTGGGCGCGTAAACCAGATAAAGAATTATAGCTTTCTTTATCTTTTAGAAAATCAACCAAATCCTGAGCAACTGATTTCCTCTTCTTTTTTAATCTTTAGTAAATTCAAAAATCGTCTTCACTTTCAGCGACAAGTCTAAAAATTCAGCTTAATCTTTTCAGACTACTACTTATATAATGCGTTTTTTTGACCTTGGAAGTCTTATGCTAAAACTCGTATTTTTCTCATCCGGTAAGTATTTTAATTTTCCACCATGTGTTTCAACGATGCCCATTGAAATACTTAGACCAAGACCGGTACCCTTACCGAATTCTTTGGTCGAAAAAGACGGTGGCATCATAGGCATTAATAATAAGGTTCATCAAAACTTGTGAAATCTGAGCGGGTCGACACGAAATATTTATATTGGAATCACAATGCACTTCCACTTTAACGGATCCAACCTTGAGTTTTTCCATGCAAAGCTCGAGTGTATCATCAACAATAGCTCGAAGATTCCAATTTTCAAGCGAATCATTTTCAGAATTTCATGATTAAGCAAGTAGTCCTTTTATTATTTTTGCGATTCGATCAACTGTGGCTTCGATAATCTCGCAATCGTTAATGGCCGTTGCTTGATCCAATTGGCCGTCAGTCAATCGTTCTTTTAGCATTTCAACTTTTGCACGGATGATAGCTAAAGGAGTATTCACTTCATGGGCAACTCCACCAGCCATTTCACCCAGAGCCGAAAGACGAGATGACTCTGAAAGCTGAGATTCAAGTTTTTGTCGTTGTTGTTCTAGAATTTTCAATTCAGTGATATCAACTACGATGGCAAGGATAGTAATAACTTTGCCATCAATAATATTTGGAACATATGTTTCTAATGTATGACGACGAGTCCCATCTGCATGATTTAATGAACGCTCAAAACTAATCATTCTACCATCTAAAGCCTGCTGCAAATAGGGTCTATTTTTTAAAAAAATCTCTTCCCCAAGAACTTCTCTGATATGTAGACCGCGAATTTCTTGAGGTTTTTTACCAAAATACTTCGAGTAAATCTCATTAGAATTTATATTCACTAATTCAGAACTCCAGTATCCAATCATGTGGGGAACAGAGTCCAAAATGAAGCGAAGCTCGATTTGATTTTTCTCAATTCTCTTTTTGTCCTCAATTTGAGATGTTATATCTGAGAAACTCACAGCAACTCCGAATAGCTCAGACGAGTTGCTTTTGAATATTGGCTCAGCTGAAACTTGCAGCCAAGTACGAACCCCGTCTTGGTTGGTAAGACCAAACACAGTTTTTTTAGCTGAACGCCCTGTGCGTTGCACCACTTCAAATGGATGCTCATAAGGATCTATCTGAATACCATCTTCAGTTATTGCATTCCATACGATATCGTTAGCCGTTAATTCAAGTACCTTTTCATGATTAATATTTAAAATACGAAGTGCTGCCGAATTTATATCTAATAGCTTACCAGAAGCATCTCGGATAATGACCCCTTCCGAAATGGACCCAATTGCAACATCACGGATTCTGAGCGCTAAATCAGATTCTTCAAGAATTTTTATTTTAGTTCGCAACTCTAAAAGTCGAGTGATCTGATTAGATAAAGTCTTCAATGCTGAAACTTGACTCGGCGAAAAACTGCGAGCTTTCGTGTCAATAACACAAACAGTTCCAATAGGATGACCGTCCGGTGAAAGCAATGGTGCGCCGGCATAAAATTGGAGGTGTTGCGATCCTGTAATCAGGGGATTATCAGTAAATCGTTCATCCTTACTTAAGTCTTCAACGACAAAGACGTCAGGTTGTAAAATGGCATGTGCACAAACGGCAATATCGCGGTGAGTTTGATCTGCATTTAATCCAACTTTTGATTTAAACCATTGACGATCTTTATCAATAAGCGAGATCAAAGCGATTGGAGTTCCACAAATTTCCGAAGCAAGCTGAGTAATTTGATCAAAATCCGACTCAGGCAAAGTATCTAAAATATTAAGAGCCTCAAGTGACTTTAGCCTTTGGATTTCATTCGGATGTTTGGTTGCTATTTTCATCTTCTTTGTATCGGCTAATGTAAGCGAAAAATTAACCGACAAGAGTCTAGACTTAGTGCCTGGATTGAGTTATTGAAGGTTTGAGTTTCTCTAGTTACCTTTACGTCGTCCCCATGATGGGCCCACATTAGAGTTGTTTTCATTACGAGATTTTTTGGGTTGAAATTTACGAAGTGATTCTGCTAATTCACCGGATTTTTGGGCTTCCATTTTACGGTTAGTTAGTTCAACAAGTAGGTTTGGTTTTGCAGGCTTCTTTTTCATGGGCCTATGACTATCATAAAATCTGAATTACGAAACTAAAATTTAGCTACTTTGCTTGTTTTAGCCCGATATTGGCTTTGAACTGGTTAATTTTTATAGGCTTGGGCGTCGTGGCAAACAACCTATCCACAACCCTACCAGTCCCAGACTGACAGCTGATTTTACAAGGGTCAGTAAGTTCAGTACACCATTACACGTTAGCTGGTTAGATATTTCTTGAAATAGCTCTGATGACTTTAATAAAATTTGTGTGTCTTTGATGTTTTGCGCATCTGTTATATACAATGATTTTATCTTTTCTAGTTTTTGAATTTCTTTTTCAGTTTTTAATCTTTTATTTTGAAAACACTGTTTGTTCTGTTATTTCATTTTGACTAGTTTCAAAACATTTTTTATTTTTTACATCTTCGTAAATATGCTGTGTGATGGGTTTAGCCAACAGATTTGTACTTGCGCAGATCGCTATTAAAATAAATACAGTCCTCAGATGTTTCATACTGATAATAATAGGTTGGTAAAATTTAGAAACTAATTAAGAACCCGAACAGCGGTCAAAAGTCACAGAACGACTTTGGCCGTTGTATGTTACGCTACCCGCGCCGCATGAAGTGACAGTCACGTTAAACGCCCCATTCGCAGAACAGTTTCCAGACCACGAACCAGCTGTAGCACAGGTGCAGTTACTGCTCCAGACCACATTTGTTGGGGTAATATCGCAAACTTCGTTTGTTAAATTATTAGTAAAGCGT
>JANOOI010000477.1:0-2110 GCA_031421235.1 Bdellovibrio sp. | reverse complement strand
GATATGTACAACAAACTTACTGGTGTAATAATCATGATGAATACCATACAAATTGGGTTAAAAATACAAATTATTTAGGCCCCGTGACAACAGCTCTATTTGAATTTAAAACCCCAAACAGAACAGCAACAATTGAAGCTGATCTTGGAACTTATTTAGGAGTTGATCCGGAAGCGAAGGAATATTTAGAACTGACATTAAACCATACAACTGATTTTAAAAATGATGTTCAAAACCAAGTCAACGCTCAAACCGCAGTAGTGAACACAGCGCAGAATACATTGAATTCAGAAATAACATTAAAAAATGATTTAATAACGACGCTTGCGACATTGCCGACAAGTGATCCACAGCACTCAGTTGTCGCAGCGCAAATAGTAAGTAAAACTGCAGAAATAAACACAGTGTATCAACCTGATTATAACACTGAAAAGGCTCAGCTAATAGCTCTGAATTCTAAGTTAAGTCAAGCCGTATCCATGGTTGCTAACCCCGCAAAAATCAAAGTCTACTTTCAGAATGTGCTAGATATGAACAATAAAGTCGAACGAAATAAATACGATTTTAATTTAAATGTTCAAAATGAAAAATCATTGATTGATCATAAAGGCGAAGTCTTTAAACTAAGTGTTCGCTTAAAAAATTATAATTTAGCATACCCAGACCAAGATAAAAAAGCTGTTAGAAGAGATAGCAATGACAATAGTATTGATATTACAGCTTTAACAGGATGGCTGAATTTTAATCGGGATGGCAGTGACTTGTTAGTTAGCCCGCACAATTTAGTCAGCAATAATAATACTTATCCAACAGTAACCTCAGGTACAGTTGTGAACAATGATAACAGTTTGGCTGCGCAATGTGAAGCGGCTAGAAACGCTTCCGATTCACAGTCGTTTGGTTCAGCCGCTTATAATTATGATTTTTCACCTGTTTCTATAAAGTCCTGGAGCTTTACTGATAATCTAATGAAGCCAGGAATTCCAGTTCCACCGCCTGCTCCGACTTTTTTCTGGTGGACAGCTGTGCAAGCGGCCGCAGCATTACCTACTGCAGTTGCAACAAGTATTATTTTAGATAGTACAAATGCATTAGAAACAAATGCAAGTTTCCAGGTCAGGTCATTTTTAGGCAACTGTATAATCAAGCCTAGTGCAAAATTCGTAACCGGGTTTTTTACCTGTAAAAATTTAACTATCCAAGCACGAACTACCCCCTTACGAATTATAGGAACTTTTATAGTCACCGGAATGACAATCCATCCATCAGCATTAGACAGTGGTATTACCTGGAGTTCTATTTATCATCCGCAGGCCGCCAAAGAATTAAGAAAATTAGCTATTTTAAAGCCGCATTTTATAACTGCAAATGTAAATGGCCAGTGTGAATCAACCAGCTTTGCTGCACGTAAAGATAATCCAATATGGGCTCCGGTGCCAGCACTAGCTGATTACATGAATAGGGACTCATGTAATGTGATATCACTTCGTCAAAAAGCAGATCCTTTTAGATGGACTGCGGTGGATCCAGACTGCGGAATCATTGAAGGTAAATCAAATACGACCTGTAAAAATCAAATTGTGAACTACATGCTGATTGAACATTCAAGGGGGCAGTAATGAAGATTCGATTAAAAGAGAATAAAAATCTAAAAATGCTTAATGAAAAAGGCTTTACTATTATAGAACCCATTATCGCACTTTCTATTTTAATAATTATGAGTTTAATTTCTTATTCTTCGATAAATCAAGTTAAAGGCCTGTCAAAAAGGGTTAATGTTTCAGAATCATCAGAAAAAACAGTTTTACAAATTATCGAAAATGTTCGAACCAATATGACTTCTTTTAAATCGACCAGCGAATACTACACTGATGCTTCTGCATTGGCACTGCTACAAGATGCAAATTTAGTCATGGCGTGGGACATCAATAAAAATACAAAAAAAACCAGTTGTGCCCAATGCAAAGGCCGATATGGTTTTGTGATGCAGCCCTATGAAGCTTTTCGCGGTATGTATATTTTGACAATGAAGTTTACGCACGAAAGTTGGAATGGCAATCCAAAGATCTACAAATTTTTAGTGAGTTCAAAGTAGGGTCTATGAAAAAAA
>JANOOI010000476.1:0-4499 GCA_031421235.1 Bdellovibrio sp. | reverse complement strand
CTCCGCAAGGTGTCCAAACTAACGTTGTTGCAAGTAATTGATCTGTAATAGAATAATTGTCCGCATGAGGTCCAATTATTGAACGGCTAATACGTGGTCCACGTGAACCTGCCCAGAAATACTCAACATCAAACTGCGAACGGCCGCCTCTTGGAATTGATGTGAATCCGCGATAATCAACCTGGAAAACAGCAACTGAATAACCGTTTGGAACTTGAACTGGAATACTTATATTACATGATTTGCGATCAAGTCTTTTTCCAGTAGATCCACCGGCTTCAGCAACATAACTATCAAAAAGAATACTAAGAGCTGTTCCATCGGGACTTAAATTTGCGCTGGCGCTTCCACCAGGACAGCCTGTTCCCCCGTAATACGGTTGGCCTAACCGAAGCTGTGCTTCAGCTTGTAATGCTGCGACGGCAATGAATATAACTGCAATTTTCGAAATATAATTTTTCATGGTTTTCTCCTTCTAAAGATTTTTTTTAAGTGACACGATGTCACTTTCAATAATTAAGAAAGCAAACACAGTGCCACATAAAAAAGATACATTATGGCACTGAAAAAATAACACATCACATTATAAAGGTTAATTTTAAGATTTGATTAAGATTGCAAAACTGCGCCTCCCAGCTATCGACAAATTAAAATTTTAACTATTAGATAATAAAAAATAATCCACTTAAGGGGAGCTTTCATGAAAAAGATTTTTAGTCTTGTGCTAACACTTGGAATAATCACAACGGCAAATGCAGAAACATCTTTTTCTTGGAAAGGTGATTTTCGCTACCGCACTGAAAGCATTAAGAACGAACAAACTGCGCCCGTGGAAGACACAACCAGACTTCGTCAAAGAATGCGTTTACGTTTTGGTGCCACTGCGACTGTGAATGAATCAACAGACTTCACATTAAGACTAGCAACAGGATCAACAGCAACATCAAATACGAATTCAACAAATCAAGACTATACCGATTACTATTCAAAAAAGGGAATCAATGTTGATTTAGCTTATGCCGCACATAAAGTTTCAGATGAATTTACAGTTTGGGTTGGTAAATCACCATTGGTTTTTTACACAGCTGGTGGAAATGACTTGGTGTTTGATACAGACATTACACCAGAAGGTCTTTCAGCAAAATACAAAAGCTCAAGCGAGAATTTTGATTTTTTATTAAATACTTCAGCTACATGGTTAAACGAAAGATTTAACACAACTGATGCCAGTGATGCAGATGTGGGTTTATTGGCTGCGCAAATCGGCGGACTGTACAAATCAGAAGATTTTTTTACAGGCCTTACGATTTCTAATTATTCCTATTCAAACATCAAGGGCTCTGCAGCGACTGTGCCGGGCGGAAATTCAACAATCGGTGGTAGCTTTGAGAAAGAATTTGAAATTCTAGCAGTCGGCTTAGAATTAGGTACAAATTCATTAGGGGCGCCATTTGTTATTTACGGTGAAGCTTCTCAAAACACAAAAGCTGACGAATATAAATCAGCTTGGAATGCTGGTTTAAAATACGGAAAACTAAAAGACTTAGGATCATGGGCACTATCGTCTGATTACCGCGAAGTCCAAAAAGACGCAGTCATCGGGGTATTAACAGATTCTAATTCCTCTGACGGCGGCACAGATGTGCGTAGTCACCGCACTATGATTAGTTACCAATGGTTAGAAAACTCAACGATTTCAGCAAGGTATTTTAAAGGATTCAAAACGATCAGCAATAATAAGAAAAATTACGAAAGAATCATGTTAGATTTTGGATATAGTTTTTAGATCGAAACTATAGACCTCGGTCCAATATATTAACTGACCTAAAACTGATAGCGTTATTCTATGAATAGAAAACGTTATCTTATTTTTTCAGCAGCAATTGTCTTATTTTTATTAATTTACACTGAAAAAATATCAATTTATTTAATTCCGAAATCGGAAGCGGTAGCATTTAATATTAAAGGCTATAACAATAAGTTCATAGTTTCTAAGAATACTGCTTTAACTAAAAAAGTTGAAAAAAATTATCCTGCTGAAAGCCCACAAACAAATCAAAAAAAAGAATTCACTAAAAATGACATGTACTGCTTAATCCAGAAAAAAACTCCTGAGATTACGTTAACTGGCGATGTAAAAATCGAATTCAATAGTTACGGACCGTATCCAGATGGCCTAGGCCAGTATGCTTGGATTTATTCATCAGATTGTCCACAGGACAAACATTCCTTAGTAAAAATTAATAAAGAAGGCCATGTAGAAGTTGCCATTGACTGTAAAGATGCAACGCTTGAACAGCTTTCTTCGGAAGAAGGCATCCAGTGGACTATAAGCGAAACAGTTGCAGAGCCAGGCCAGTATAACTTCGCGATCAATGGCCCTGGGCAGTTTTTAGTTTACTGTCCAATAGAAGGATTCCATCTTACACGTCGAGGCCAATTTACTTTACATGAAGGCCTATTGGGCGATGTTCATGGCTGTTTTCTTTGGCAAAACGGAGACGAAATAAACCCAAAAGGCGGCCCAGTTACATTAATTGATCCTGATGATCAGCTGAATGATGATGGCTGTTTCAAGAACTCAAAACAGTGCGTAGCTATGATGGATTTTAAAGATCCGGCTGTTCAAGATTTTAAATATAAAGATTCGACTTTATTTTCAGTTAATTTTGAAGGTGATCTTAAAAAAACGACAAGAAGTCAAATTTTAACAAATTCACTTGAAGATCTTGATAATCCCGAAAGAGGCCTAACAGGGATTTCAAAGTGGGCGTTTATTCCTAGTTTAGAATTTTCAATTAATTGTAATTAGCCACTGCTAAATCATGTGAACTACTGTGCCGTCTGGCATAGTCGCTTTAGTTCTAATCGGTCACAGGCTAACTCATGAACATAAAATTCAAAATCTGATTTTGAGCTGTACCAATCTATATCTAAATTTAACATCAGAGTATGAAAAATGAAAAATTGTCTTTAGTGCTTTTAATTCTTGGTTTAGAAAATCTGCGGGACTTTACCTTGCGAATTCGATGCAAAGCTTGAGGCAGCATTGCGACGATATCGGAAGCCAATAAACTTAAGATGTCGTTTCCTGACTTCAACCAATCGTCGGCTATTAAGCCATGAACATGGGCGGCAAGTTTTCCGGCCGATGCTGAATCTAAATTTTGGCTCATGAAACTCAAAATCATGCCCGTCAAGACATCTCCGGTTCCAGCTTTAGCAAGAGCCGGATTCCCTGACTGAATTTCCCAAACTGATTTTTCATCCGCCACTAATGTCCGATATCCTTTTAGGAGCACAACGCAACCGAGCATTTTTTGTGCGAGCAAAAGATATTTTTTTCGATTCTCCCGTATCACTCGGCTTGGTACTTTGAGAATTCGTGAAAGTTCACCCTCATGAGGTGTAACCAACCAAGACTTTGGGAGTTGTCTTGGTGATTGAGCAATCACGTTCAGAGCTTCAGCGTCTAAAACCACATTCTGGATTTTTTGTTTTTCCATCATTCGTAAATACAAGCGCAGTTTTTTGGGATTTCGGTATCCTGGACCGATTGCCACTGCATTGAAGTCAGCAAAGTTGAGGTGACCTTCAAGCATTAAAAAATCTGGATGTCGAGATATGGGAAATTTGCCTGAAGAACTTAAGTAAGTGTAGCCAGCACCACATCTGGAAGCGGCTAAACAGCATAAAATTGCAGAACCGAAAAAACCACGAGATCCAGCAATGATCAAGCACTTGCCGCCGTGAGATTTATTGTTATCACGACTTCGCGTGGGCAAAGCCAGCCCCGCATTTCTGGTCGTATACTTCATACTTTTAGGCACTACGTTGTTTTGTGATTTCATTATTTATACTTTAGCTTTTGTGTGTTCTGTTTGACAGCCACTGAGCGGAATCCAGTAGGTAAAAGTTGATCCTTTACCTACTGTGCTGGCAACAGATATAGCTCCCTCATGTTGCTCAACGATTTTTTTAGCAATAGCGAGACTAAGACCTGTGCTTGTTTGCATAAACAGTTTCCCTCTCAGTTTTTTACAAAGTTAAAAATGGCTGATGAGAAGTCACAAGGACGTTAGGAAAGGTTAACAGTCGAGCCAAAAGGTCATCATCAATTCCAGATTCGGACAAATCCCGAATCGTGCATCAGTCAAAATTCGAGTTCAGTACTACCCCATTACACGAGTAAAGTTCCCCCACGTTGAGTTACATCAATACTGCACCCAGTATCCTTATTAACGACAAAATGAAACGAAAACTGCTGGCGGGTTTAAGCCATTTATTACTCTCTGAACAGAAGTTGTCTTCGCTCGGACCATGTCAAAATAATCTAATGTGTTAACTTTAGATTATTTTCTACCGTCAATACTCCAGGGGCATTCCAAGCAGCAAGTGCAGCGTCACCAATTTCGGAATACGAGTGAACGTTTCCAGAAAGAGTGACGCAACTGCCTTTTACGGCAACATTTATTTTTCTGCCTTCTCGCTCAGCTGAG
>JANOOI010000475.1:0-3763 GCA_031421235.1 Bdellovibrio sp. | reverse complement strand
CACAAATTGATCCAAAAGCGTTAGAAGTCAGTCTTGAAGCTTATAAAAAAGCAGTTGAAGTTTACCCAAATAATCCCTTTACACAATTAAGTCTTGCAGCGGTTTATCGCCGTATGAATCGACCCGAATTGGCAATTGAGGCTTTAAGAAAAGCCATTAGTTTGCGTAAAGACATTGTTCCTGCATTTGCTGAATTAATGAATATTTATTACTCACAAAAAAGACCTGATGCCATTGCTAGTCTTGTAACAGAGCTAAAAGGCTTAAATATGAAAGCTTCTGAATTTTATTTAGAAGTCCCAGGTTTAATAAAAATAGCAGAAGCGAATCAAGATGTTGTGACACAACAGGCATTAAGTGCGCTGTAGGGTTTTGGTTTAATCAAGGCTCTTAATTTTGGAATCCATTCCAATTTAGACATGAGTAAAGTAGACTGCGGTTCAATTTACACATGCACAGTTGTAAATACTTGTAATCACATATGATTATCAAATTAAAATATTATTGTATACGTCACCAATTAAGTTATGTTTTATATCTTGATTATTCTAACCGATAGGGATACTATTAGATATATAAGCTAATTTTAGTTAGTGTATATATCTAGTTAATATATACACAGAGGTTTTTAGATGGATATAAATACTAATTACACAAAAACTCTGGGACCAAAATCTGCTAAGTTCATTCTTTCGCTTTATGATGATGGTAAAACCATTTTCACGATTGATGAGGCATCAAAGTATGTAAATCTTGAGGGTCAAGGTTTACAAAAATTTTTAAGCCCCCTTATTAAAAAAGGCATTTTAAATAGGCTCATCACAGGGCTTTATATAATCGTGCCTTTTGAGTTGGGTAACACTACTGAATTTCTGGGGAATCCCTATGTGGTCGCCCGTGAAATAATCCGATCAAAGCAAAAATCTGCTCAGCAGCAATATTTTATTTCACACGCTTCAGCGTTTGAACTGCACCAAATGATAACTCAGCCACATATGGATGTTTATACTACGACGAGTAAACAAATCAAAGAAAAGATCAGCATTCAAGGGATGAGATTTCATTTTATTACAGCAAAAAAACAAAATCTTTTTGGCTTTAAAAAACACTGGGTCAATAAGTCTGAAGCCATATTAGTCAGCGACCTTGAACGAACCATAATAGACGGACTTAAACTTCCCGAATACTGTGGTGGAATAAACGAAGTTGCAAAGGGTCTCTGGATCAAACGAAAAGAAATGAGTATAAAAAAGCTAACTGAGTACGCTGAAAAAATTGATAGCGGAGTCGTCTACAGAAGGCTTGGGTATTTGCTTGAGCTACATAAAATGGCTACGGAACAAGAGCTCCTGAACCTTAAAAAACATTTGACGAATTCGTATATGATTCTTGACCCCACTCAGATTAATGAGGGCAAGTATCTAGCAAAATGGAAACTGCGATTAAATATTTCAGAAGCAGAACTTCTATCTTCATTGAGGACTTGAAATGATCGAGCAAAAGAAAATTTCTCAAATTTCGAATAAGACACAACAAAGTGGCGGCAAAAAAGTTCCAGAATCTGTCATTGAACGTGATTATTGTCTTTCATGGTTTTTATTCGGACTTGCGCAACTTGATTTCAAAAGCAAAATTATTTTTAAGGGTGGAACAGCACTCAGACGTTGTCACTACGAAGACTACCGATTTTCTGAAGACCTTGATTTTTCGCTAACAGAAGAAATTCAGCAGGACGTGATATTATCAGAATTTACAAAAATATTTATTTGGGTCAGTGATGAATCAGGAATTAAATTTGAACATGTCAGGCAAGAGCCTCCCTCAGATAATACATACACATTTTATATTTCGTATATTGGTCCACTTCCCGGTGCCGCTAAAGAAGTTAAAGTTGATGTGACATTTAAAGAAACGATTATCACTCAGAACGAGGAAAAACAGATTATTCGAACCTATGAAGAATACACTGATTTTATTAGCGAAGCCAAAATTTGGGTTTATTCTTTAGAGGAAGTGGCCATTGAAAAAACATGTGCTTTATTTTCTGCAAACAGAAATGAGCCCAGAGATCTTTATGATATGTACTGTCTAATCACAGAAAAAAAATTAGACATTTCAAGTTTACGTTCTGAGATTGAGCAAAAAATGAAATTCAAAGGTGCACCGTTCCAGCAGCGCCAAGGCGAATTCGATAAAAAGGAACCCAGACTTAAGAAAACTTGGGAAACCAGGCTTTCAAAGCAAATGACCTCGCTTCCAGAATATGACGAGGTTTATCGCGAGGTCAAAAAAGCTTTCCGTAAAGCTGGATTATTAGATACCAAATGACAGGTCAATCTACCCAGATTGGATCCACGGGTAAATTCACTATATATTAAACTAACCCGTGCATTCCTAAATAGGCTCTGCTACGCTCTATGAAAATTTAAACTCACTTTTAAGGAATCGTACGGCCTATGAAAGTTATAGAACATATCCATCGTGCAAGTGGCAAAGAGCCACTCTTTAGTTTTGAAATAGTTCCTCCACCTCGTGGCAGATCTGCTCAAGAAATAGTCGATGTAGTTGAAAAGTTAGCTCTGTTAAATCCACCGTGGATCGATGTGACGTCACATTCATCAACAACCTATTATCAAGAAAAACTGGATGGAACGATTCAGAAAAGAACTTTGCGTAAACGCCCTGGTATGATGGGAATTTGCGGAATTATTCAAAATCGTTTTAAAATTGATACTGTTGCACATATTTTGTGTATGGGTTTTTCTAAAGAAGAAACCGAAGATGCCTTAATCGAACTTAATTTCTTAGGTCTTGAAAACATTCTTGCACTTCGCGGGGACAGACCTAATTTTGTTAAACCATCACGTCTAGACCGGACTAATAATGCCACGGCGGCTGATTTAGTGGGCCAAGTAAAAAAATTAAATGAAGGTCAGTTTTTAGATGAACTTGATAGCACTTCTAAAATGAATTTTTGCGTGGGTGTTGCAGGATATCCTGAAAAACACTTCGAAGCAGCAAGTCTTAAGTTAGACGTTCAGAATTTAAAGAAAAAAGTTGATGCCGGTGCTGATTACGTTGTGACTCAGATGTTTTTTGATAATCAAAAATATTTTGATTTTGTTAAAGCCTGCCGTGCTGAAGGCATAACTGTGCCGATCATTCCTGGCATAAAAGTTATAAAATCAGAGGCACAATTAAGGTCTCTTCCAAAAAGTTTTTTTATTGATTTACCCGATGAACTTGTTGAACAAGTCACAAAAAGCCCAAAACACGCTGTTGAAATTGGCAGGACTTGGGCCAAACACCAATCAATGGAGTTACTTGAAGCTGGAATTCCTGTGTTACATTATTACGTTTTAAATGACGTGGATACAGTGTCTGGACTAGTCAAAGAGATTCGTAAGTAGGTTTATGTCACAGTCTTCATTTGTCACCAATTTGAATGAAAATTTAAAACAGCTTTTATCTGAGCGTGTGGCTTTTATTGATGGTGCAATGGGTACGATGATTCAGTTAGAAAAACTATCTGAAAAAGATTACCGTGGTGAACGTTTTATAAATCATCATAAAGATCTTAAAGGTAATAATGATTTACTGTCTTTAACAAAACCTGAAGTCATTTACAAAATTCATTCTGAATATCTTGATGCCGGCGCTGACATCATCGAGACAAACACTTTTAACGGGACATCAATTGCCCAGGATGACTACGATTTAAAATCGATCGTTTATGATCTGAATAAATCATCTGCGGCGTTAG
>JANOOI010000474.1:0-3564 GCA_031421235.1 Bdellovibrio sp. | reverse complement strand
AGAGCAACTGTCGCAGCTGATGCGCAGCCTGCAAAAACAACTACGATTCCGATTGTGGCGGCTAACCAGCGCTGACGTGAAAACGCATTTCGCAAATAAATATATTCTGCACCCGCAGTTGGGTACATTGTTGCAAGTTCGGCATATGACAAAGCCGTTAGAAGTGCCGCAATTCCAGCCAATAAAAATCCTTGCCAAAGACTTTCGCCAGCGATGCCAGCGGCTTGGCCAATGATCGAATAAATTCCAGCGCCCAGAATCATTCCTGTTCCGTAAAATGTAAGCATTGGTAATCCGAGCGTGCGATTGAGTGACATCAGACTACCGCCTGGGTCGACTGGCTAACCCAACCTAAAAATTCGTCCACTGGAAGTGCGCCCGACATTCGACTGACTTCTTCACCGCGATAAAAAATGACAAGTGTTGGTATGCCTTTGATCGCAAACTTTTGCCCGGCGCTCGGATTTGCCTCAGTGTTTATTTTACCAAAGACGATTCGATTTTTTAAACGATTTGCAGCTTCGATGAACGTCGGAGCAAAACTGCGACACGGGCCACACCAGGGGGCCCAAAAATCGACAACTACTGGCAGAGGACTTTTTTTAGAAAGAGTCTCTAAACTAATTATATTCAGATCATTGACTCCGTTGTTTAAAGGAAGTGAGACTTTGCATTTCCCACAGATAGGGGACTTTCCAATGGGAAAAGAAAAAGCCACACGGTTTAGCCCGTTACATTTTTCACAGACAGAATAGGTTATAGAATTATTCATGATGATGTTCCTTTCATTTTTCGAAGTGCCTCTTGAATATAACAAAGCTGATCTAGTAAATGAAGTATTAATGGAATAGCTTCTTTATTGACGCCAAGATCATGTTGTAATTCATGTATGAGCCGAAGCCTAGCTATGTCTTCTTGATCCAACGCTTGGGAAGCCTGGGGCGACACCCACTCCATGGCGATCCAGGCATCGATTTTAGATAAATCTAATCCAGTTAGTTTTGAAACTTCTAGTAAAGTATATCTATCACTTGTCATAAACTCTCCTTGGTCTGACGCTTGGTCCAGTCTTCGACCGCTTTTCTAAACTCATCATCTACATTTTCTGGCATCTTAATTTTGAGTATCGTAATCTGATCCCCACGCATTTTAGTCACGTTATCTAAAACCCCTTTGCCTTTAAGTCGCAACTTTTGATTTGAAGTCACCTTCGCAGGTATTTTCATAATGATAGCACCATCCACTGTAGGCACTTGAACTTCAGCTTCTAGAATGGCATCACTAAATGAAACTGATAATTCGACTTCGACATCTTTTCCAATCTTTTTAAAAATTGAAGATGGCTTCACATTAAGTTGGACGTAGATGTCCCCAGGAAACGCGCCTGGCATATGAGATTCATTTTTGCCTTTGAAGCGAAGTTTTGTGCCGGATTCTACTCCCGCAGGAATTTTGACTAGAAATTTCTTTCCGCCAGGAAATTCAATTTCTTGTTCGCCACCTAGAATAGAATCTTTGAAGTCCACGTTCATTTGGAAGAGTTTGTTTTCAGGGGCTCGCTGAAACCTGCCATCTTTTGGTCGGCCCATTTGTTCAAAGAGCGAGCTTAATATGTCATCATCCATGCCCTCGAATTGATTTGAGTAACGTCCGCCTCCAGCCTGAGTTTCACTGTAAAATGGGCCCCGTGTTCTTGACCCATATTGCTTTGCCGCTTCGGCTTCAACTTTGCCTCGGTCAAACTTTGCTCGATCATCAGCGTTTCCTACCAGGTCGTATGCCGATGCTATATCCTTAAAACGACTTTCAGCCTTTTTATTTCCAGGATTGAGATCAGGATGAAATTTCTTTGCGAGCTTTCTGTAAGCAGATTTGATTTTTTCTTGATCGGCACTTGGGTCAACGCCAAGAGTCTCATAGGGATTTGCGGCCATAAATTCCTTTATCGATTATCTATTCACCTGAAGTTTCATGTCGCGCCAGTATTAATCTGTAAATTTGGTAGGCTGCAATAAGACAGCCTCATCTTAAACACCTCTCTAACGATTTGTTTAAATCAACGAGTATAATGTATCGTTTTTTTTATTTGACGGGACATTATTCCCCGCGTGATTTTTTGAAAGTTGATTATGAAGCGCTATCATACTGTTTTGTATCCTGTTTCCAAATTATGACAATCGACTTTGTCTTGGTCAGATATTTGCACTTGATGTTTGATTACATGACGACGCCTTTAATTAAAAATCTTCATAAAAAGTTAGAGCGCCAATTGTCTTCTGACTTATTAGCTTCGATTCAAGATGAGCTCAGACGCTTGATCAATATGTCACCTGAGTCACCTTTGTATCAAAGCCTTAAAAATTACCTCGAATGGGTTAGTGAACTTCCGTGGAAAGTAAAAACAAAAGATGTACTAGATGCTGGAATTGTTTTTAAGAAACTTGGACGTGTTCATTTAGGGCGACTCAAATTAAAGTCACGACTTGTTGAGTATACGGTTGTAGGAACTCTCAAAAATTCATTGAAAGGCCTTGTCTTTTGTTTTGTTGGTCCGCCGGGAGTAGGAAAGTCAAACCTTGCCCGAGCCATGGCCTACGCGTTAGGTCGAAAATTTATTGAGTTCAATTTAAGCGAGCTCGAAAATGAGCAAGCGCTTTGCGGAAAAACGCGTGAAGGACAATCACCGACTCCTAGCAAAATTATCGATGCTATTAAAAAAGTTGGGTCAAGAAATCCCGTCATACTTATTAGAGGTCTTGATCGTCCGGGTACCAGGTGGTTCGCAGATCCGATCAATATTTTGTTGGATCTTTTTGATCCGGAAAAAAACGTGGCGTTTAAAGATAACTACCTCGGAATACCTTTTGATCTGTCTGATGTTTTATTTATTGTGACCACTCACACCATTGATGACTTGCCACAAATTCTTCAAGAAAAATTAGAAATCTTTCAGTTGAATGCATATACGCCAAATGAAAAACTTCGAATTGCAAAAAAACATCTTCTGCCTCAGGTAGAAAAAGAACAAGGTCTAAGGCCTGATCAAGTCATTCTGACTGCACGTATTCTTCGTCATTTGATTAAGGATTATACCCATGAATCCGGAGTTCATCGTCTTGAATATTTGCTCAATCGAATTTATCGTCATGCCGCTTTCATAAGTGTAAGTCAGAAAAAATTAAAAGTTTCAATCAACGAAGGTATAGTAACTGAAATTCTAGGCCCGCGAATCTATTATCCCGAAAGCCGGCAACGTATTGTTCGGCCTGGGGTTGTGACGGGATTAGTATGGACAGCCGTCGGGGGCGACATTATTTTTATTGAAGTCAGCGTGATGCCTGGGAAAGGACGTGTCATATTGACTGGTCAAATGGGAGACGTCATGAAGGAATCAGCAGAAATCGCACTTAGTTTCGCGCGCTCTGAAGCGAAGCGTTTTGGTCTAAATATAGATTTAAATGATAAGGATGTGCACGTTCATATTCCTTATGGAGCTATTCAAAAAGATGGCCCATCCGCCGGAGTGACAATTTTAACTGCGCTTTATTCGTGTTTTTTAAAAAA
>JANOOI010000473.1:0-2805 GCA_031421235.1 Bdellovibrio sp. | reverse complement strand
CCCAAAACAAAGTCCCAGTATTGGGGCTATAGTGATAATAGGCTGAACCCAATGAAGTTAAGAAAACTCCGGAAACTAAAGTGATTAAATAAATTTTCTCGTTTCGCTGAACTTTTTTAAAATCAATACGTAAAGCTCCGTATAAAGAAGCAAATAAAAAAATAAAATTAGAAACTACATTTTGAAAGTTGGGAACAAGATAAAATCTAGCATCGGCAAATTGATGATAATGTTCAGGTTGTGGAAGAGGGCCTAAAAATATTAAATAAATCAATAGACCTAAAAGACCACACAAAATAACAATTTGATTTACATCAATAAATTTTTTATTAACCATGACGTACAGGCTAAGGCTATTTTATTTAATTGTGAAATAATAAATACAAATTACTTAACTTGTCGCATTGTCAAAAAAAGTTTTAATATGGCTGGATGACCCCCAGCCCTCTGCATACCAATGATTGTCCGAATTCAAATGACGTGAATATTCCATACCAATATCCATACGAGTATTTAAATTACAAACTTTTTTTATTTTTTTGAATACGTGTTGTTCTTCAGCTTTAATATGACTATCTATGAGTTCTGCAATCACTTTGACCTTAGCCATCCATAGATCATCATTATTTTTGATGTGATGAACTTCATCGATAAGTTGTTCCAGTAAATTATGTTCAACGTTCCCTTGAAGCCCTTCCATACGCAAAAGGGGCTCTTTTTTCATATGAAAGTACAAACTTGATTCCTCAGCCTTAAGATGAGTCGTCAGCTTAGTGGCGAAATTTTCGAAAAGCAGTCTTTTTTTAGTAATGAGAGTTTTAGGATCTTTAAGCACTAGAATCATTTCTTTCAGTGGCTTGTGATCCTGAGTAATCAATTGAATAATATCATTTGATTTTTTAACGGACAGAGTTTTTAATTTAGTCGATTTCATAATTTTACCCTGCTCTATACGACTGGGACAGTTCTGGTTTTTGAAAAGTCTTTGACGAGTTTTTCTTTTTTAGGAATTATTTTTTTATTGTGCGTACGTGTTCCCGCGACACCACTGAGCATCGCAAAACCTAATCCAACAATAAGCATCCAGTAAAGCATCCATGATGTTTTTGAAAGTAAACTAGTCGCACTAGCCATAATAGACTGGGCCTGCGTGTTGAACTCAGTTTCTATGTTTGAAAATCGTGAATCTAGATTTTCACCAGCCAGGCCACTTTGAATACTTAAATAAGATTTTGCTGAAGCAGGATCATTCATAACCAATCGGCTTAATAAACCTTTAGCAACCACAGTAGAATCAGATCGCAAGCTGATATTTCCTAATGAATTTTCAACACTATTTTGCAAGAGTAAATTTGTTGAAAGGCCGTTTGTATTGACAGCAAATGTACTCATCACACGACTTAGTCCGTTGTCGCCAAGACCAATCGTTTGACCAAATCCGTAAAGCATCAATCCAAAAAAGAGTGATGTTATAATAACTCCGTGGGCGGCACCCATGCGACTAGCCGTAAATGTTGATGTTCTTGCCGAAAAATAACTTCCGGCAGAGAGCGAAAACAAAATAGAAAGCCCTATCCACACTGAGGCCCCGGTTGAAAACCCAGATGTACTACCCAAACTATTTTTTGCGAGCACTGAGGCCGTAGAACCACCTAAGCCAATACCTAAAGTAATAAGTCCCATATACGTAATGATCGCCACAACAAGCCCGGCAACAACCGAGCGCCAACTTATTAACGAATGACCTGAATTTACCTGACGTGGTGGTAAAGCAGATTCTAAAATTGAAGTGTCCAATGAAGAATTCATAATACAGCCAACTTTCTTTTAGTTAAAACAGTTTTCAATAAAAGTTATGGCAATACATGGGCCACAATACAGATTAGCATTAAGAAACCTGAGTGATTAGAAAAGGTAAAGGATTAAGAAATTTTTTTTTAGGGGTAAATAATCACATTAAGGGGTACTAAAGAACGCAACTTTATTAGTCTTTTTGTCGTTCTTTTTGAACTTTTAGATAAATAGCCAGGTATTCATTCATCATATCCACATCGGCTAAATTGTATGATAATTCAGATGTAGCATCAGTAAAATTAAGATCGTAAACAAAGCTGGGGGTTTGCACTAGGCGATCAAGACGATTGTTTTCAGTTTGCATCTGTACAGCTACCCAATCATGAATTTTTACAGGCTTATTAAAAAGTGATGGATCAATGACATAAGTTTCAACAGCTTGCGTGATATGATGACGAACCCCTAAAGTTAAAGCCACGTGGTATCTCCAGACAACAAACCCTGATGGTGTGTTGGGTGTGGTCACTTTTAAAAATCCAGTGGCAAAAATCTTTCCCGTTTTAATGTTTTCTTTTTCTAACAATAAAGCCATAGCATGGGCGCGGGCTTCACAACCCCGCTCAGGAAACGCAAAAGGAATATTTTTTTGCGCAGCCAGGTCATTAAATATTTTACGAACTGTGAACGAATCAACAATCGTTAGATTCATTGTTGCATTGACCGGAAAGGTCATCAAACGTGGCTGCAGATTTGTGGGCTTTGCTGCATGCAGCTGAAGCCCACATAAAGATAAAATAAGAACAAAACCAAGAAAGATTGTTTTCACATTGATGTTATAGCGCTTATTAATTTATTATATAAGATGTCAAAATTTTTGACACTAATTATTACAGCCATAAAACTATTCCCGTGCCAGAATAGCAATTTACTTTGATACTGAATGTATAAAGGAAACCCCAAATGGCTAAAATTTTATTGATGGCAACATCACTACGTAAAGAGTCTTTAAAT
>JANOOI010000472.1:0-3425 GCA_031421235.1 Bdellovibrio sp. | reverse complement strand
GCTTCAACAAAGCTCTCGTTAGCTTCGACTTTTCCACCGGGGAATTCCCATTTTCCAGCACCAGATTGATTTTGATTTCGTCTGAAAATTAAAAATTGTTCTTGTGCTGGACTATACAAAGCGAGGGCAACTACTTTTGTATAATCAGTCTTAAGATTTTCATCACTAGTTGCCATTTAGCACTTTCCTTGTCATGATGAGGTTATATGATCGATCTGCATAATAGTCAGTTTATTTTATTACTCGCTGGGATCTCGTTTTTTCTTTACGGCAGCACAATGGCCTCACAATCTTTAGAACGGCTAATGGCTTCTAAAATCACATCCTTGATGAATCAATTGGCAAAATCACAATTTCTTTCAATTGTGGTTGGCGTGGGCCTAACAACAATTCTACAAAGTTCTGGCGCTGTAACTAGTATGCTGGTGGGCCTTGGCACAGCCCGAGTTATTCAATTACCGCAAGTCATGGGCGTTATTATTGGTACAGCTATTGGATCAACGCTGACAGTCCAATTAATTTCTTTTGATCTTTCATCGTATGCATTACCTTTATTTATTTTAGGCTTCACTGGATTTTTTGTTTCTAATAAACCCACAATTAAAAGTGTTTCAACAGTGATCATGGGATTTGCGATGCTTTTCTTGGGCTTAGGTCTGATTTCCTCAAGTTCGTTATTTTTTTCAAAATTAGATATTTTATCTGATTTTTTTAATACACTTCGTGATAATTCGGCCTATTCATTTTTTGCAGCTATGATTTTTTGCGCTTTTGTTCACAGTAGTGCTGTCACAATCGGTATTGCCATGAGCCTTTGTTCTGCTGGTGTGATTTCAACGCATGATGCAGTCCTGTGGGTTTATGGGGCGAACATTGGGACGACTTCGACAGCCCTGTTTGCAGCCGCTGGCAGTAATTACATTGGTAAACAAGTTGCCTGGGCCCATTTTTTTTACAAAGCGATTAGCGTTATTATTTTTTACCCACTGACTAAATATTTTATTGATTTTGTTTCTCAGTTTCAATCGACATCATCTAGGCTTATAGCAAATGCTCATTTTTTCTTTAACGTGGGTTCAGCGATTTTATTTTTTCCGTTTATTAATAAAGGGGCTCAATACATTGAAAAAATGTTTCCAAAAAGTTCACAAGATGAATTTGGAGCTGATTATTTAGCGATGAATAATTATGAAAATTCAGCTTTAGCTGTATCTTACGCCCAACGTGAAATTATGCGCACCGCTGATATTGTTGTCGGCATGCTTCGGGATTCAGTTGTTTTATTTGAACAAGAAGATCCTATTTTAATTCAATCAATCAAAGACCGAGATAACCAAGTTGATTTCCTTTACAGAGAAACAAAAATGTTTTTATTAAAACAAGCCAATAACGGGTCAACAAGTGTTCATCAGCATGTCATGAGCATGATTATGTTTATCAGTGATCTTGAACGTGCAGCGGATTCAATTGATATTAATATTCGAACTTTAGCTATAAAAAAACATGCTCTTAAACTTGAATTCTCTGGTGAAGGCTGGGGAGAAATTCAAAAAATGCATGCCCAAGTTGTTAAAGTCGCATCTATGGGGATCAATGCTTATAATAATCCAAGCATGTGTGAAAATGCCATTCAGCTTAAACGTGAATTAGCCAAAATTGAAATTTCTTTCAGAGAAAATCACATCACACGTCTTAACCGTGGACTGCGTGAATCCATCAATACTAGTTCAATCCATCTTGATTTACTGAGCGAGTACCGCCGTATTGCAAGTCTATTGTGTAACCACGCTTACAATACGATGAAAACTCAACCTATTGAAGGCAAAGAAGATTTGTCGTAGGTATCTGCCACAGGTATCGGTCACGTCCATAGTATTTCCTAAATCTTGAATCAAGTTCGTATCAGGCCCACAGTATTTCCCATTCGGCTAAAGACAATCCCCGTAGACGGTTCTTTTTGTAGGGTATAATACCAAGGGCTTCTTTCTCGTTTAGCTGTATATAATTTCGAACGACTTTATAAGACTTATATCCACGAACAACTCGGCTAAACGGCCTATACATCCACAGCTTCAGCTTTCTTTTCACAGTGTTTTGTTGCTTGTTTATGGTATTGTTTGCGTTGTTTTTTGCCGCATCTTTTGGGGTATCGGTCACACTTCGTGGTTTGTGATATGACCTCTTAAGCGTGATAGCTCGCAGCTTTTTTTTAAATCGTTCATCAACCACATGACGTAGTTTATCTGTTTTTTCGAATTGTTGAGCAATTTGGCCTGAAACCACTCGAAAAAAGTGATGAAAAAAACTTCGCCGTACTGTTCTAACTAAGCAATGGATGTGGTCTCCTTGAATAGATATTTGCTCTATTTTTACAAAAAACCGGTCTGCATATTTTTGAATGATTTCATGTGAAAGCTTAAAATTCTGATGCGTTCTTAAACATTGTGTTTTTAGAACGATTCTATTTATTTTAAAGACAACATGCAGAGATTCTTTACATGATATTGCACGCCTGCCCCTACCATGGCGTTTTTTTCGATGTTCCCCACCGTGTTCTAAAGACCGCGAACCAGAGGCCAGTTGAAATTGTGTTTGAATACTTTTCAGACCAGGAGTTTGTCTGTGTTTTGCATTTAGCCGTATATTTGTCTTTGCATTTGTCTCTGTATTTTTATTTAGTTTTTTCATGTGACCGATACCCCTTGTGAGATATCGAAGATGCAAACCAAAGACGATGGTAAGAATGAATTAGACGGGCCTAGGTAGTAAAGAGATTCGAAAATCGGATTCTAAAAACAAGATATAGCGAAATAATGATAAGCCAGGCAGTCTGGGGTGAAGCTGCAGAGGAGAATATACTTAAAAGCAGTTGCTAGTTGTGAGTGACCGATACCCGAATGTGATAGTGGCCTTTGGATGCAGATGCTACATGTGACCGATACCAAATAGAACTAGGAGTAAAAGTAAATGATAGATACAAATGATAGATACAAATACTAAATACGAAATAACTATTTCTGGCTGGCTTTAAGGTCTTTGATTGTTTGATTCATGTTTTTTAAACGAGCAGAAAAAGATTTTAGCATCGATGAAGCCCACAAAGGCAATTCATTCAGCATAACATCATAACCCTGTTCAGACACTTTCATCACATGAACATCTGTATCGGCTTGTGCAGAGGCCGTACGTGCACCTTTGTCGATCAATGCGAATTCACCGAAAGTATCACCTGGTTTAAGTTTAGCTAGTTCAACTTTTTGACCAGCTTTGTTTTTTGTGAAAATTTTAACTTCACCGGATTCAATGATGTAAAAATGCGCTTCAATATCACCTTCGAAAAAAATAAAATCGCCGGCCTTGAAGTTTTCTTTTGATATGGAACTCATAATATCCCCTTAATTAAGACATCTTTCAACGCATCTCTC